>JBBSEL010000102.1:0-8194 GCA_038239755.1 Chloroflexia bacterium
GACTCGTTTTGATATCGCCAAATACACGCTGTTTATGTTGCTCCTGGGTGTGCTGACGGTCATCGCCAACACCGTGCCGCCGCCTGTAGGGGTCTAACACCTGGGCAAAACGAGGGACTGCGGGAGCGTGAGCGACGGAGCGCACCAGACACGCGATTATTGTAGCCGCTAGCGGGGGGTTGGTGAGGCAGAGAAGCCCGCACCAACCCCCTTAGTGTGCCGGGCACCCGTCGCCACATACAGATCGAGACCAGCCAGCCGGGGCACGTTCGTTGCCGCCCCGGCTGGCTGGTCTCGGTTGTGGGTGGGCTGGGAGCCGCCGGAGATCAGGCGGCTTCGAGTTCGCGCCGGGGCTGGTTTCCGGCGCGGCGCTGGGCTGCCGCCTCCACAAAGGCCTGGAACAGGCGCAGCGTCCACTCATGCTTCTTCACCATCTCTTCGGGGTGCCACTGCACGGCCATGACGAAGAAGTGGTCGGGGCTTTCCACCGCTTCCACCAAGTCGTCAGGCGACCAGGCAGTGGCGATCAGGCCGGGGGCCACCCGCTTGATCGCCTGGTGGTGCGAGGTGTTGACCCAGACGCGGGTCGCCCCGGCGATCTCGGCCAGGCGGCTGTTCGGGGCGATCCGCACATCGTGGGCCAGGTAATCGCGGATCTTGCGCTTGAACGACTCGCGGTGGTCGAAGACGGTGGCATACTCGCTCGGCAGGTCCTGCCAGAGGGTGCCGCCCATGACCACATTCAAGACCTGTTCGCCCCGGCAAATACCGAACACCGGCATATCATCCTCCAGCGCCCAACGCAAGAGGGTTACTTCCACCCAGTCCATGCCATCGTCGGTCGGGTCCAGCTTCGGGTGCGGCTCTTCATTATAATGCCGGGGATGGATATCCACGCCGCCCGGCAACATGAAGCCGTCGAGCATCTCATAGAGTTCGCGCAAACTTTCAATATCCTCGACATGGGGGATCATCAACGGAACGCCCCCGGCAGCCATGACGGCTTTGTTATACGACTGGTTCAGGCTGAACCGCGGGGCGTGTAATCCGGCAGCGTCATGGTCACTCATGGCAGCGATACCGATAATCGGGCGACTTCCCATTCTTCTGACTCCCTTGCTCGCTTCTAAGCTAGAGCCGACGGCTTGCGATAAAACACCCACCGGCCCGGCGAACGCTCCATGTGTCCCCAGTCTACTATTAGCACCAAATATGCCACGGTGCCGAGCGGCTTATTCCGTATGGAACACGGCGTGGCAGTACTATAAAGAGCAGTTTAGCACCCCTCTCAGGAGTTGTCAAGGTGACCTGAGCACTCGGAAGGCGGCCATTCGTCGGAGCGGGGCCGGGGCCTCTGTCCCCCCATGATTCAAGCAACGAATCAATTTTCTTAATCCGGAGATTAATACTTCTAAAGTCTTAGGTCCAAACTATTGACAAAAATCCAAAATTGTATTAATATTATCAACGAGGACATTGATAATCTTGATCGGCAAGCAAACGAGCCGCCGGTCCCAAACTAAAGGAGAATTGCCATGAACATGAAGATTGCGAACTGGAAGCTCTCGGTACAGCTCCGCCACCTCCCCCCCCCCCCGCCCAGCGACCCGACCGAACAGCGGGTACAGCGCCTCCAGATGGACGCGCAGATCGCCCGGAACCGGGAACAGGCGCAGACCCAGTGGATCCTGATGGGCGGCCCGCAGAGCCTCTAAGCGACACGGACGAACGCTCCGGCGCGGCACACGTCGCCCCGGCTGGCCCACCTGATCAACCAACTAGCTAACGAGGAGTTAACCTGCATGTATCCGGTTCCTGGGATCTGCCCCGTCTGTGGGGATGAATTGTCGGTCACGCGGCTGCATTGTGGACGCTGCGCCACCACCCTGGAGGGGTTATTCACGCTTGGGCGCTTCCACTATTTGACCCGCGAGCAACAGCAGTTCATCGGCATCTTCATCAAGTGCCGGGGCAAGATCAAGGATGTCGAGCAGGCGCTCAATATCTCTTACCCGACCGTGGTCAAGCTGCTCGATGAGCTGGTCGCCGCCCTGGATGTGGACACCGAAGAGAACATCGAGGTGGCACTGCCCATCCCGCTAAATATACCCGGCCCGCTGCCCTTGCCGGAAATCTCGGCAGAACGCCGGCGGATCATCCTGGACGACCTGAGCAACGGGCGGATCAGTTCCGCCGAGGCGCTGCGCCTCCTGCAAGGGGGCGAAGAAGCACCCCCCGCCCCGCCCGTCGCGGCTCCCGCCGCCCAGGACGATGAGGATGGTAGTGACGACGAAAGCCTGGCATAGGCCCTCTAGCCCAGGCACCCTAGCACGCCGGGTCGGCCCGGTCGCGAGGCCCCGGACGGGAGCCTCGCCTACACGGAAGGAGTGTACCACCGTGTTGAACGAACAACCCAAGCGTACCAATCCCCTGACAGTGGTGGGGATGCTGGCCGTATTTGCCCTCCTGGTCGCCTGGCTGGTGCCCGGCGCGTTAAGCGGGGATCTCGGCTGGTTCCTGAGCGGCGTGAACGAGCAGCCCAGCAAAATCACAATCTGGAGCAACGGCACGCCGACCACGATTATGGCAAGCGATGCCGACTATGCACCGATCACCGCCGCCCTGGACGAGGCCATCGGCCATATTTATGCCTCCTCCGATTACGGCCCCTCGGCGGCAACAATCGCGGAATACCGCCAGAGCTTTTCGATGGAGGTCTTCTACGACCAACCCTTGCAGATACATAGCCGGTTCAACCTGGGCCACCCGCGCCAGATTATGGTGCCGCTAACCAACTCAGGCTATAGCGAAGGCCGCTTCTTTATCGGGGCAGAGGATGAGTACCGCGCCGCCGGGCCGCTGACCAAAGGGCTACCGCCGGTGCGTACCGCCGTCGAAGCGGCGCTAGGCCACCACGGGGTCGCCGCGCCTACCGCCAGCGAAACCAATCACTAATATTACCGGGGCAGGCGGGGCACCCCGCCCCCAACAGGCTTGTGAGGAAGTCTCCATGAGTAGTGAACACGTCAGCGCCAACGAGCGCCGCCCGGCAAGCAAGCAGGTCACGTTTCTGGACGTGCTACGCAACAGCAGCTTTCGTAACCTGTGGCTGGGCCAGATTATCTCGCAGATCGGGGATTATTTCGTCTTTCTGGCGATGATGGTCATCGTCAGCGGCTTCTCGAAGGACCAGGACCAGATTACCCTGGCCGTGTCGGGCATGGTTATCGCCTTCACCCTGCCGCGCCTGCTGCTGGGGATGCTGGCCGGGGTCTTCGTGGACCGCTGGGACCGCCGCCGCACCATGCTCGCGTCGGACCTGATCCGCGCCGGGCTGACCCTGCTGCTGATCCCCGCCTTCCTGGCCCAGAGCCTCCCCGGCATGTACGCCCTGGCCTTCGTTATGTCGGCCATCGGCACGCTGTTTATCCCGGCCAAGGGTGCGCTCATCCCGCGCCTGGTGCCCACCGAACAACTGCTCGCGGCCAACTCGCTCTCGCAAACATCGCAAATGCTGGCGACGCTGATCGGCCCGGCGCTGGCCGGGGCCACCTTCGCCCTGGTTGGCAACGGCAACCAATGGATCGCCTTTGTCGTCGACTCGCTCTCCTATCTGGTCTCGGCCTTCGCTATCTGGCGGATGAACGTGCCCCCGGCTCCGGCGGGTGAGACGCCCATCGTCCCGGCGGCGACGACCGGCGCGGTACGCAAGGTGTGGGACGAATTGGTGGTGGGGCTGCGGGCGCTGGTGCTGAACCGCGCTGTGGCGACCCTGGCCCTGGTCGGCGGGATCACCATGCTGGGAGTCGGGGCGATCAATGTGCTCTGGCTGGTGCTGCTCAAGGTGCGCTTCGGCTTCGAGGCGAACGAGCTGGCCTGGCGGGTGTCGATCATGGACATCGTCTTCTCGGTCGGCATGATCGCCACCAGCGTCATCATCGGCAACTTCCTGAGCCGGATCGCGCCCAAGTGGCTGGTGGTCGGTAGCCAGATTGGGGTGGGCCTAGGGGTCATCCTCTACCCGCTCCTGCCCGACTACTGGTCGATGGTCCTGTGCATGGCGATCATCGGCGGCGCGGTCGCCCCGATCAACACCGGGGCCAGCACGCTGATGCAACTGGTGGTGCCCAACGATCAACTGGGGCGGGTCGGCGGCGGGATGAACACCGTCACCGACGCCGCCGCGCTCATCTCGATGAGCCTGGCCGGGGTGCTGGGGGCCACATTGGGCATCCCGGTGGTCTTCATCCTCGGCGGCGTGCTGTGCATCGGCAGTGGCCTGCTGGCCTGGGTCACCCTCCCCGCCCTGCGCGTGTCCGATACCCCGCCCACCCCGGCGACGGAGCCAGCTAACGAGACGGCGGGGCTGACATCTGTGGCGTGAAGCGTGAAACGTGAAACGTGACGAGGGGTCAGGGGTCATGGATCAGGCTTAGAACAGAGAATCACGCAATACGCATCACGTTTCACGTTTCACGCTTCACGCCACAGACGAGGAGGATACACCAGTGACGACCTATGAACCACCGCCGAACGGGTTCCGCACATTTCTGATCGTGTGGGTCTCGCAGTCCGTGTCGGTGTTCGGCAGCGCACTGACCTTCTTCGCCACGACGATCTGGCTGACCCAGGTGCTGTATCCGCAGCCGGAGCAGAAGCCGCAACTGGCGCTGGCGCTCTCCGCTATTGCCCTGGGCTTCGCCCTGCCGACGATCCTCATCGCCCCTATCGCCGGAGCCTGGGCCGACCGCCACGACCGCAAGCGGACGATGTTGACGATGGACTTCCTCAGCGGCTGCCTCAGCATCGTGCTGGCGACCCTGATGGCGACGGGCCTCTTACAGCTATGGATGCTGGTCATTCTGGAAGCGTGCTTCGCCACGGTGGGGACATTCCATGGGGCCGCGTTCGACACCTCGTATGCCATGCTCGTGCCGGAAAAGCAGTTGCCCCGCGCCAACGGGATGATGCAAACGATCTGGTCGTTGTCGGGCATCCTCTCCCCGGCGCTAGCGGCAAGCATTATCGCCCTGCCGGGCCTGGCGCGGCAGGGGTTAGTGCCCGGCGGCCTGGGAGCGGCGTTGGCCCCGCTCAAGGATGGGTCGCCCATCGCCATCAGCGTGGACGCGATCACCTTCTTCATCGGCTCGGCTACGCTGCTTTTCTTGAGCATCCCGTCGCCCAAGCGGACCGACCTGAACGCGGACACCGGGAAGCCGAAAGCGAGCCTGCTGGCCGATGTGCGCGAGGGGGCACTCTATATCTGGCACCGCCGCCCGTTGCTGTGGCTGCTCGGCTCCTTCACCGTCGCTAACTTCGTGGCCGGGCCGCTAGGCGTCTTTTTCCCGCTCCTGGTCAAGTTCAACCTGGCCGCCGACTGGCAGCCGCACGGCTTCACCGTCGAAACGGCGCTGGCCCTGCTCAGTTCGGCGTTCAGCGTCGGCGGCGTGGTCGGGGGGTTCCTGATCAGCGCCTGGGGCGGGCTGAAACGGCGGCGGGTGTATGGCGTACTGATCCCGATGATCTTCGCCGGGCTGGCCCAGATCGCCTTTGGCCTCTCGCCCTGGCTCTATCTGAGCGCCATTACCGCCGGGCTGATCAGCGGTATGGTGCCGTTCATGAACGCCCACTCGCAAGCGATCTGGCAAACCCAGACGCCCCGCGAGTTACAGGGCCGGGTCTTTTCGGTGCGGCGGGTCATCGCCCAGTTCACCTGGCCGCTCAGCACCGCCCTAGCCGGGGTGGCCGGGGGGCTGTTCAATCCGGGCCTGGTGGTGGCCGGCCTCGGTGGGATCTTGGTCCTGTTCTGTGTCGCGCAGTTGTTCAATCCCACCCTGCTGCGCGTGGAAGACAAGGCGTGGCTCGATGACCTGGCGGCAGGCCACACCCCAGGCGGCACACCCATCCCCACCCTGGCCCAGGTGGAAGAGGATGTGGTGCGCGACGCCCGCGCCGTCACCCGCACGGGTGAAGCCGCCGGAACCAAATAACGGAATCCCTGGGAGCAGCCCGTTGACGAACGGGTAACCGGAATCACCATTTATCCGCCGTATGTTGCACACAACCAAAGGAGTAAAACAATGAGCGAGGAACAAATGCGGGTACTCCGCATGATCGAAGAAGGCAAAATCAGCGCCGACGATGGAGCCAAGCTCCTGGGCGTGCTGACTGCTGCCAACCAACCCCCGGCAGCCCGCGCCGGCGGAGGACCCACCGGCCCCATTCCGCCGATGCCCTCGATGCCGCCCATGCCGCCCATGCCCCAAGCACCTGCCATGCCGCCCATGCCCCCGATGCCGCCCATGCCGCCCATGCCGCCCCGCCCCCCCCCGGCCCGGCGGGATCAGCGACCGGGACTGGGAGCGCGTGGAGCGCGATTATGATCGGGCCGTGCAGGAGTACGATCGCGCCCGTGATCAAGCGGTGCGCGAATACGACCGCGAACGGGAGCGGGTCGAGCGCGATCGGGACCGCGACCGGGCACGCCGCGAACGCGGGCGCGGGCGCACCGGGGTGGTGTTCGGTGGGCCGGATGATGTGTTCTGGGGATCGCGCCGCCGTGGCCCCCGCGACACCGGCCCGCTGCCGGAAGACAGCCCGGCCCCCAACGGCGCACGCTCGTTTCGCGTGCGTGTGACCGATATCCGCTCTGGCCGGGTCAAGGTGAATGTCAGCCTGCCGCTGGGTCTGATCGATTTCGGCCTGAAGCTGGGCGCAAAATATGTGCCGGAAGAAGCAGGGTTCAATATCGAAGAGATCCGGCAGGCGGTGCGTTCGGGATTGGTCGGTAAGATCATCGCGGTGGAAGATTCGGAAGATGGGGAGCGGGTCGAGGTTTTTGTCGAATGATTGCACCCGACCCGACGGAAGACCGAGACCAATTAACCCTGACATTAGACCACCCGGACGCCTTGCGCGCCGACAGCATTAAAGGAGGTCATCATACCATGCCTAACGTAGCAGAGAGCAAAGAGCGCACGCTGGACCTGAGCGGGAGCGAAGCCACCCCCCGCCTGACCGTCCAACACACCACCGGCGATATCAGCATCCAGAGCTGGGACCGCGCCGAGATCCGGGTCCGCATCCCCGATTACGAAGACGGCGACATCGAAGACATGTTCGAGATCCGCCAAAGCGACGGCCAGATCTATGTCGGCAGCAATCTGGGCGACTGGGGGCGGCGGCAGTGGCACGAGCATGGCCGGGCCATCGGGCGGCAGGTTGAAGAAGCCTTGCGCGCTGGTGATTTCACCAATATCGGGGAGCAGATCGGGCGCTGGGTCGGCGGGATCCGTGGGCCGCGCCCCGACGTGGATATCGAAATCATGGTGCCCACCGCCTGCGATCTGGCCGTGCGCACCCTCAGCGGCGACATCCAAATCAATGGCGTGACCGGCAACCTCTACCTGGAAACGGCCAGCGGCGACAGCCACCTGGTGGGCAGCCGGGGCAACTTGCTGGTCAAGACGGCCAGCGGGGGGTTCGAGGCCAGCGGGTTCAGCGGACGGCTGGGGGTACGCACCGCCAGCGGCGACGTGACCATCCACGGCGGCGTCCTCCAGGCGTTCAACATCGGGTCGATCAGCGGCGACGTGAGCCTGGCCGGGCAGATCACCCCCGACGGCGAGTATGGCATCCGCACGACCAGCGGCGATACCCGCCTGTCGCTGCCCACCGACACCGCCTGCACCGTGCAGGTCCGCACCGTCAGCGGCGACATTGATTGCAACCTGCCCTACGAGCGCACGCGGGAAAGCCGCCGCCACATGTCGCTCTCTATCAACGGCGGGGGGCCGACCGTGCAGTTCGGCAGCATCAGCGGCGATCTCGACATCACCGCCCTATCGGAGACCGAGGCGACTACCCCGACGGCGGCAGACATCGACGCGACCCAGCGCCTGCGCCGCGAGGATGCCCCGTTCGGCTTCGGGGACGACGGCGGCGAGTCGTTCCGCGTGGCCGATGCCCCGGTCCAACCCCCGCGCCAGTCCGCCGAAATGGCCGTGCTGGAAGCCATCGAACGCGGCGAATTGACCGTGGACGAGGGCCTCGCCCGCCTGAACGAGTTGCAATAGCAGGACTGAGGACTGAGGACTGAGGGTGCTTAAAGCGCAAAGTTGAGATAGCGCACGGCTCCTCATTTGGGAACGTAGAGAAAGGCCCGCTGCCAGGTGCAGCGGGCCTTTCTCATTAC
>JBBSEL010000103.1:0-8157 GCA_038239755.1 Chloroflexia bacterium
CGATGCGATCACGCTGGGGGCCAAGCCGGTGGTGCTGATCGGTCTCTGCGCCGGGATACTCCTGAGCAGCGATCCGCGCCCTGTGGCCCTGCGGCGCGGAGATGCAGCGCGGCTGTTCGGCTGGGGGGTCCTGGTGACCCTGATCGTGATCGGCTTGCTCGAATTGTTCCCGCTGGATTTTTAGGGGATGGGCAATAGAACCACGAAAGCACGAAACGACGAAGCGCACGAAAAGAAATGACGAAATAGGCGAAGGTGCATTGAGCAGGAGTTGCGACAACGCGAAAGTAAGGAATGCGTGAAGCGGCAGCGGCCCGAACGGGAGACAGGATGAACTCTATGGAATACCTTAAACCTCAAACTTCAAACCTCAAACCTCCGCTGGAACACCTCAAACCTCGCGCGCTGCCCCGGCAGGTGACGCTCGTGCTGGGCGCGGGCGGGGCGCGCGGCCTGGCCCATGTTGGCGTCTTGCAGGCCTTGGAGGCACGGGATATCCAGGTGACGCAGATTGTGGGGAGCAGCATGGGAGCCGTAGTGGGGGCGGTCTATGCGCTCGACGGCACGCGGCAGCTTGAGGAGCGCCTATCCGCGGGCATGGCGGCGGCCCCCTCGCGGTTGAGCTTCCACCGGCGGCGGCTGGAGTTGTTCGAGACGCGGCCCTACCGGCACCTCCTGGCGGAGTGGTTCGGGGACCGCCGCTTTGAAGACCTGGCGATCCCGACGACGGTGAACGCGGTGGACCTCCACACCGGGCAGGAGGTCCGCCTGCGGCGCGGGCGGGTGACCCCGGCTCTATGGGCGGCCTCGGCCATCCCCGGCCTGTATGCGGCGGTGCCGCACGGCACACGGTTACTGGTGGATGGGGGGCTGACTAATCCGCTGCCCTTGAATCTGGTGCCTCCTGGCGCGCGGGACTTCGTGATCGCGGTGGATGTGCTGCCGGAAGTGGATGCGCGGCTGGAACCGGCTCATGCGTTTGCCCAGCAGGGGGCGCTGCTCCGCAAGCTGGGGCTGCTGACCGCCGTGCTGTCCAAGGCGTTCGACGTGGTGGCCGGGCAGCAGCGGGATGTGGCGCTCCAGACCTATCCGCCCGACCTGCTGATCACCCCCGACCTGCGCGGCTATTCCACCACCGCCTACACGCAAGGCCGCGCCATCGTCGCCCTGGGCCGTGCGGCGGCGGAGCGAGTGCTGAGTGCTGAGTGCTGAGTGCTGAGTGCTGAGTGATACCGGGGTATAACCGTCGCACCCATTTGTAGGATATGGCTCTGCCCATTGATGCTGGGGTGTCCTCGACGTTGGAGGTACCCGACCATCAATGGGCAGAGCCATATCCTACAGGTGTTATGCAGGGAGTGGCGATCCGCGAGCGCTGAAAAGGGGAAGGCCACAGGTAATCCTGCGGCCTTCCCCTTATCTCTCGTACTAACAACTAACCCGCAACCCCCAACCCCCCAGCCTGCGTCGCGTCGTTGTCGTGCATGGCGGGAGTGTAGAGTTGATCGACGTATTCGTGGAGCATCCGGCGCATACTGAAGGCCGGGGCGCAGGTCATGATCGCGGCTTTCATCGTCTGCACCCACTCGTGGGGGACGCCGTCCACGCCGCGCTTGTAGAAGCGCGGGACGACTTGTTGTTCCAGCAGGGTGTAGAGCGATTGGGCGTCGTTGATATCCTGGGCCTGGTCGTTGTTCCAACTCTTGGTGTCACCGATGGCCCAGCCGTTCTCCCTGTTGTAGGCCTCGGCCCACCAGCCGTCGAGGACGCTCAGGTTGGGCGCGCCGTTGATCGCCGCCTTCATGCCGCTGGTGCCGCTGGCTTCCAGCGGGCGGCGGGGGTTGTTCAGCCACACGTCCACGCCCTGCACCAGATAGCGGGCTACGTTCATGTCGTATTCTTCGAGGAAGACCATGCTCTCGCCCAGGCCGGGGGTCATGGTCGCCCAGTTCACCTGCTGGATGAATTCTTTGCCCTGCTGGTCGGCAGGGTGGGCCTTGCCGGAGAAGACGAATTGTACGGGCCGCCCGGCAGCGTGGAGGATGGCCTTGAGCCGATCAATGTCGGTGAAGAGCAGGGTGGCGCGTTTGTAGGTGGCGAAGCGGCGGGCAAAGCCGATGGTCAGCGCGTCGGGATTGAGGATCTGGGTGCCGTCGGGCTTGCCGTTGCGGTTGCGCCAGAGGTGGGTCCGGTCCCGCACAAAGCGGATCAGGTCGTGCCGCAATTGGCGGTGGAGTTGCCACAGTTGCTCGTCGGGCACCGTCGCCAGCTTCGCCCACGTCTGCGGGTCGTCAATATGATCGACCCAGTCGGCACCCAGCACCTCGGTATAGAGGTCGCGCAGAGACGGGGCCAGCCAGGTCAGCGTATGGACCCCGTTGGTGATCGCGCCGATCGGCACCTGCGCGACGGTGCGGCTGGGGTAGAGCCATTGCCACATGCCCCGGCTGACTTCGCCGTGCAGTTGGCTCACGCCGTTAGCCCGTTCCGACATGGCGAGGGCCAGCACGGTCATGCTGAAGCTCGGTCCCCACGGCTGGTCTTGTTTGGCAATGCTGAGGAACTGATCCCTGCTCAACTTGAGTTGCGGCCAATAGCTGTTGAAATACTTGTTGGTCAGGTCGTGGTTGAAGGCGTCGTGCCCGGCGGCGACGGGGGTGTGCGTGGTGAAGATGGCGTGGTCAGCCACCTCGTGGCGGGCCTGCTCAAACGTCTCCCCGGCCTCCACCTTTTCGCGGGCCAGTTCCAGCACCAGGAAGGCGGCGTGGCCTTCGTTCATGTGCCAGGCGGTGGGGTGGATGCCCAGCGCGCGCAGGGCGCGCACGCCGCCGATGCCCAGCACGATCTCCTGGCTGATCCGCATCTCCTGGTCGCCGCCGTAGAGCCGCCCGGCCAGTTGCCGGTCGTGGGGGGCGTTGGGGTGGATGTCGGTATCAAGCATGAACAGCGGCACCCGCCCGACCTGAATGCGATAGGCTTTGGCGTAGACGCGGCGGCCCGGCAGATCGACTTCGATGACCACTTCGCGCCCTTCGGGGGTGAGCGCGGGCCGAGCGGGCACATCGGCAAAGTTCAGCTTCTCGTAGACGGCCTCTTGCCAGCCGTTGCCATCGATCACCTGGCGGAAATAGCCTTGCGGATAGATGAAGCCGACGCAGACAAAGGGCAGGCCCATGTCGCTGGCCTCTTTGGTGTGGTCGCCGCTGAGCACGCCCAGGCCGCCCGAATAGATCGGCAGCGACTCGTGCAGGCCGAACTCTGCCGAGAAGTAGGCGATCGTGCCTTTCTCCTCCGGGTGGTGCTCGGTGAACCAGGTGCTGGCCGGGGCCATGTAAGCATCGAAGGCGGTCAGGACCGAGTCGTAGCGGGCCAGGTAGGCGGGATCTTTGCTCACCACCTCCAGATCGCGCTGGCGCACCTCGCGCAAGAACTTCACCGGGTTATGATAGATCTCCAGCCAGAGGCCGGGATCGATGTCCCGATATAGCGCCCGCGCTTCGGGGTGCCAGGCCCACCAGAGGTTGTAGGCCAGCTCGTGCAGCCGTACCAGGCGCTCGGGCAGCGGGGTATAGATCGGATCAAGGTTAAGAATGCTCAATGGTGGGTTACTCCTTGGTGGATTGCTCCGTGATGGCAGGGGTTGGGGACCTGATGCAGATATAACGGGGTTTGGGCTGTGCTGTTAGGGGGCGACCCAGCCCCGCCCGATCAATCCGAGCAGGCCCAGGCGGTTGGCGCGGATTTCAGCGGGGGTGCCCTTGCTCTCGGGGTGATATTCCAGGCGGGCACGCTCGAAATACTGGGTCAGGTAGGTCACGCCGGTGAGGGGGCTGGCTTCGTATAACGGCTCGCTGATCGGGTAGCCCCACCAACTAAGGCCCCCCGTCGCCTGCCACTGGCGATAGAACGCTCCGTAGACCCCGTGCTGGGTTTCGGGGAAGTAGCGCTGGCGGTCGGTGGGGTCAAAGGCGGCGACCGGGTGCCACGCCTCGGTGAGCCGGTGCAGCCCACCCATCATCTGCGTGCCCAGCGGGTCGAGGGTCCATTCACCTGGCATCCCGGCCAGGTTCGGATAGTGGCGCACGATGACCCGCTCGAACGCCTGCACCTGATGCAGCCCCGTGGCATCACGCTCCCAGTACGCCTCGGTCTGGGGCAGCCCCAGTGTGTCGGCCCCGCCGTGGCTATCCCAGAAGGCGCGGAAGGGCGGAGCCAGGATGTGGGCGCTGGCGGGGAAGGCCTCGGTGCCCAGCGTGGTGGTATAGGGGTCGCCCGCGCCCAAGCCCGGCACGTCGGCGGCGGGGGGCACGGTGCCAATCTCGGTCTGGGTCGAATAATACCGCTTCTCGGCGTACATGCCCTCACACCCGCACGGTTCGTGGAAGTTGGGGTCGTTGGTGAAGTCCACCAGCCCCCGGCCCGGTATCTCGACATGGAGGAAGGGGACGGAGACGACCCAGCGCACCGGGTCGCGGCACCAGTTGGGGGTGCCCGCATCGGCGCGGGGTTGGGGGATCAGCGACGGATCGGGGGCGCGATAGAGCGACCAGTGGATATGGACCCCGGCCTCGGCGGTGAGGCCCTGCGCGCCGGGGCGGCCCAGCACGGTGCCTTGCGCGACCCACTGCCCCAGGCGCAGGTCGGGGTTGAGCGGGTTCATATGATAGTACGAGGTGAAGTAGACCCCGCTCGGCCAGTCATGCCGGATCATCACCGCGCCCAACGCGGGCCAGATCGCCTGGATATGCCCCGACGCAGAGGCGCGTACATGGTCATCCTCGGTGCGGAAGTCGGCGCGGGCCAGGTCAAAGGCCAGGTAGTCCATGCCACAGACGAAGGATCGTTCCCACTGGTTGTGGCTGGTGTCGCCGTGGTAACCCTGGGTGATCCGCCATTCGTGGCCGGGGTCGAACGGCAGCTTGAGCGTTTCCTGCGGTGAGGCTCCGGTGCCATAGACCTCGATTTCGCCCACGGACAGCACCCCCAGGTCGGCCAGCCCCCGCGTCTTGTGCAGGACCACCGTGATCGCCTCGCTGGTGTACTGGCCGGTCTGAGTGGTCCAGGCCCCGCCGGGTCCGTCGGGCGGGGTCGGGGCGCTGCTGCCCAACGGGGTGGTGATCGTGTCGGGCAGGGCCAGGGCCGCCGCGCCGTTGCCAGGGTTATAGCGGATACTGGTCACGTTGAAGCTGCCCTGGAGGTCGATGGTGATGGTGATCGCCAGGGTGCGGCCCCAGGTGGGGTTGTAGAAGAGGAGCATCCCGCCGGGGCCGCCATTTTCTGCCGGGGCCAGGTTCAAGCTGCCGTCGGTGACGGCAGGCGCAGCAAAGCTCGCCGCGGGGTAGCCCGGCATGGGGGCATCGGCCCCATTGGTGCTGAGGAAGACCGGCTTCCCGAAGGCGACGTTGCGGGCCTCTTTGCTGGGGGTGGGATCTGTGCTGCCGGGACCATCGGGATGGGCAAGCGCCGTGCTCCCCCCCATCGCCAGGGTGCCGATCAACCACGCGACCAGTAGGAGCCGCATCCAGTGTGTGTGCTTCATATCCGCCGTCTATTGTAGCCGATCCGGGGGCAGGGTTCAAGGGCTGGTAGTCGGGCGCGCTGGCCCGGCGGCACCGGATTCCTATGCTGATAGCGGAGATTTGCTCCGGTTGTCGCTTTTCCTGCAACAACGGGGCGAAATGCCGTATAATAGCGATAGACCAGGACGCAATCGCGTGCCCTCTGATGATGGTCCGACTTTTGCTGCTGGGGTGGGGTGCGCTATCATTAGCCGTATGGTGGACAACCCACGGATCATTCGTTTACGATAGGGGGGCAGGACGATGGAGTGGCTGCAACTGGGTTTGCTCGTGCTAGGGGCATACCTGCTAGGCGCGATTCCAAACGGGCTGATCGTGAGCTTGCGGCTGGGGCGCGACCTGCGGGAACACGGCAGCGGAAAGACCGGGGCCACGAACGCCCTGCGGGTGATCGGGCGGCGGGCAGCGGCGGTGGTGTTCATCCTCGACGCAGCCAAAGGGATCATCCCCATCCTGGTGGCCCGCGCCCTGCCCTGGCCCGACGATGCCTGGCTGGGGGTGGCGATGGGCGGGGCGGCGGTCGCGGTCATCGTCGGCCATTGCTGGTCGATCTGGATTCGCCTGTTCAGCGGCAAGTGGGGCGGCGGGCGAGGGGTCTCTACTGCCGTGGGGGTGATGCTCATGGTCCACCCCCTGGCGGCGCTGATCGGCTTTGGCGTGGGGATCGCGGTCATCCTGGTCTCGCGCTATGTCTCGCTTGGCTCCATTGTTGGGGTCTCGGTCGGCTTGCTCGCTGTGGCAGTGCTGGCCTTAATCCAGCAAATTCCTCTCTGGTTTTTCCCGTGGGCGGTGGTCGCCGGACTGTTGGTTGTCCTGCTGCACCGCGATAATATCGAACGCTTGCTGAAAGGCACCGAGCGCAAGCTCGGCCAGCGGGCCTGAGGGTTGTAGTTGTGATACGTTCTCGTTCTCGTTTTATAATGCCTCCATTAAACAGCTTCGTAGAGAACCCGGTCCTGGTCTATGCGCGGCGGCTGGCCCGCCTGTGGTGGATGGTCGGGCTGACCATCCTGGCGACCGGCGCAGCGGCGGCGCTGACCGATGCGCTCCAACCCCGCGTTTATACCGCTACTGCGGTCCTGGGCTTGCGCCCGGCACCCGGTTTGCCGCTGGGGACCGACCGGGCGCGGTTGATCGATCACCTCGCCAGCGAAGTCTATTTGCCTAACACCATTTTAAAGGGCCTGTTCAGCCCCGACTCGACCGATCTGCTGGCCGTCCAGGCGGGGATGACCCCCGACCAGGCTGCCGATTACACCTTCACCAAAGTGGTCGATTCCTCGGTTACTACGATCACCCTGACATGCAGCGGCCCCGATGCGACCCGCGCCGCGCGCTACCTCGCCACGGTATCTGATGGGGCGGCGGTGGTCGCGCAACGGATCTATCGCCTGATCAGCGTGCAGGTGCTGGTGCCACCCGTCAGCCCGGCCCCGCTCAGCCGCCCCAGCCCCACCCATGATGTGCCCCTGGCAATGGGCCTGGGCCTGGTGCTGGGCCTCCTCCTGGCCGCGCTGCTCGACTACGTAACCGAGTAGGCCGCGTTTCCCGCACCCGTTCGCACCGTGATCTTAATTGGACACCAGCGGCAGCCCCGGCCACCATGCGCCGGGGCTGCCCTTTTGTGGGTGTAGCAAATGTGTAGCAACCCCTCCCGCCTGCGCGGGGGCGCGGTGGCGGGGCGGGATTCTAATTGCGTGGCCGCCGCTAACCCGGTATAATATACCCAACCGCGAACAAAATCTACGCTTTGGTTGAATCATGATCTGGCCGAATATTAGTTTTTTTGCGGTTCCGTAGGTGCCTGGTCCCGTAGGCACCCCCGAAATGATCGCCGCCGCACCTCCGCATCCCCACCTCGGTGCGGGTGATGCCTCAGCTGTTCCCCCTATGATTTCTCGATCCTGCACGACCCGCCGACGAGAAATCGAGGCGTCAGGCTGCGCCGCTATCTCCTCATTTTATAGCTAAGGAAGGACAGGCAAAGAGCATATGCCCCATTTTAAAGCGAAATGGCCCTTGCTGCTGGCGATGACCTTGTTGCTGGTGCTGGGCACCGGCGCAGGGATTTTGCGCTGGCAGGCCACCACCGCGACCGTGAAACTCCCCCCGGTGTCGCATGAAGCCAACCTGCGGGAGCGGGATGCGCCGGGCAGCGCGCAAAGCGGCGGCGAAAGCACCGAGTTGCAATCCCTGGAGGATTATTGGAATACCCGCGTGACCTACCCGACCGGGCAGTTCAACGGGGCCTGGCTGCTGAACGCGGCAGGCCAGGACAAGCAGGTGCAGGAGCGCGTGCCCGCCGGGCAGGTGATCTACCGGCGCCCTGCGAACTCGCCGCTGGCGCTGGACCCGGCCAGTTGGACCGCGCTGGGGCCGCAACCGTTGCAGAGTACCGGTTGCACCGGCTGTTTCCAATACGGCCATGTGGCCGGGCGGGTGAACTGGATCGTCGTGGACCCGGTGACCAATAATGTCGCCTACCTGGCGGCAGTTGGCGGCGGGGTGTGGAAGACCACCAACTGCTGCACCGCAAACACCACCTGGGCACCGACGATGGACGACCCGCTGATCTCCA
>JBBSEL010000104.1:0-8151 GCA_038239755.1 Chloroflexia bacterium
CCGCCGATCTGGCCCAGGCCGTTCACGCCGCGCACAAGGGCATCTACCAGTTCGACCCGACCATCGCCGGGAAGGTGGTCGCCGGGCTGCTGGCCCCATCGCCTCCGTCCCCATCGCCTGCGCCGCCTGCGCCCCGCCCGCCCGCCGGGGCCGATCTGTCGGGGCGCGAACGCGAAGTGCTCCGCCTGGTGGCGCAAGGGGCGACCAACCGCGAAATCGCCGAGCGTCTGATCATCAGCGAAGGCACGGTCAAGAACCACATCTCCAACATCCTCAGCCGCCTCGGCCTGCGCGACCGCACCGCCGCCGCCATCTACGCCCGCGAAAATGGCCTGCTCTAAAAGCGGAGAGTCGGCCATAAAAAGACCCGCCCTGCGGCCAGCAAGGCGGGTCTTTTTGTGATGCAGCGGCGGGGGCGCCGCGTACCGACTAAGCGCGGAAGAAGAGGCTGACCTTGCCGAAATCGATCCGGGCACCGCTCTGGAGCGGTTGCGGGCTGCGCGGGGCCAGCTTCATGCCGTCCAGCTTGGTGTAGTTGGTGCTGTGCAGGTCTTCCAGGAAATACTGCCCGTTCTGGCGGAAGATGCGGGCGTGGCGGCGCGATACGCCGCCTTCCTCGCCGCCGTAGGGGGTGAGGTCCACGTCGGGGAAGATCGGCGGCTCGCTCAGCGGATCTTCGCGCCCGACCAGGAGTTCATCCTTGTCCGGCAGGTTGATCACCGCGCCCGTGCCCGCGATTTCCAGGCGCGGGGGGCCGCCGCTGGTCAGGTTGCTGGGCGTCGCCAGGATCGGGCCGGTGCCCACGTTGGCGGGAGCAGGCGGCGGGGCGGCGGGCACCGGCGGCGCGACCGGAGGCTGGGCAGCCATCGGCGGCGGGGCGCTGGGGGCGGCGGGGGCGACCGGGGCGGCTCCGGCTGCCGGAGCGGCATCCATGCGCTGGCCGCAGTTCTCGCAGAAGCGCGCGCCCGGTGCGACCGTGCTGCCGCAGTTGGGGCAGATGCGCGGCTGGGGCGGGGGCGGCGGTTCGGGCGGGGCCACCAGCGTGCCGCAGTTGGGGCAGAAGCGTGCGCCCGGCGCGAGCGGTTCGCCGCAATTCGTGCAGGTCTGGGCGGTCTGTGTAGCCGAGGTGACCGGCATTTCGAGCACCGACGGCTGGGACGGCGCGGGCGGCGGGGCTTCCGGCGCGGTCAGGTTGATCGGCGGCGGCGGCGTGACGAAACTGGGCGGGGCCGCAGTGTCGGCGGGGGTCGGCGCTTCCGGCGCTTCCGGCGCGAAGGTGGGCGCGATCGTGTCCTCGGTCACGGGCGGCGGCAGGGTCGTCCCACTAATCATCGTGCTGCCGCTGTCCGACATGCCCATACTCGGCGTGACCAATAGAGGCGGTTCGCTGTACGGTTCGCTGCCTGCCTGGGTCGCGTCGGGCGTGCTCAGCGGGGCTTCCATGTCGGGAGTGCCGCCATCGCTGGCAACCGGCACGGCGGGCACAGCGGCAGCGCCCTCTACCGGGCCGGACAGAGACATGCCGCATTCGTCGCAGAAGGCTGCCCCGGCCATGTTCACTGTGCCACAGTGGGGGCAGTGGATGGTGCCGGTGCCCGTCGCCGCATCGCTCGGCGCGGCATCGGGGGTGCTGCTGCCCAGGCCCGGATCGCTAGCGCTCGTCGGCGCGCTCACGGCGGGCATAGTCTGGGTGGGGGTGATATCGGGGGCGCTGCTATCGCCGGGCATCGCCGCTGCCTGGACATCGCCACTCATCGTGCCTGCGGCTACCGGCTCCAAACGCGCCCCGCACTCATCGCAGTAGGCATAGTCATCGGGATTTAAGTTGCCGCAGTTCGGACATTTAATCGCCATTGTGAATCCTCCTCAAAAGATGATGCACATGCACCGTGCTCCGCCCGGCGGAGCCACCAGGATCACGCCTGCTGTTTGCGGGGTGCGAGATGCTCGTATTATAGCACATCAAGACCAGCGCGAATACGGTGGGCCGTGGCTCGTCCTGCGCGCCGGTGACCCACCGCCCCTAGAAGGGCCAATAGATCAGGAGCCAACCCAGCCCCACCAGTTCCGCAGTAAGCAAGAGCGTGACCAACAGCCAGCCTACTACTTTGCGGATCAGGCCAGGCCGGGCCGTCATCCGCACCTCGATCTGGCGCGACCCGCCGTTGCTTTCCACGCGCACCTGGCCGACATGCTGCCGGGGCGCGGGCACGAACCACCCAACCTGCCACGCGATCAGCCCCAGGGCAATCTGCGTGATCAGCGTCCCTCCCCCCAGCAAGAGTCCTGCCGCGAAAAGGAGCGGGCGCAGCGGCGGATCGCTGGCGACAAAGCCGATCGCCGCGATCATCGCGATCCACAAGATCACCCGCAGCCGCGAGCGGGTCAGTGCCCGCCAGACGCCGCTGATCAGCACGGCGAACAGGTTGGGCACGGTCCATTCGAGATGGCCGGGGTGCAGCCCCCGGTTGCGCCCACTGATCCTCACCGCGACCTGATCGCCGGTGAATTCGCGCACGTTGAGGCTGATCCAGGGGGCGCTGGCGGTGACCCGCCCCTTCAACGTGCCCTGCCCGTCGTTGACGACGGTGACCTGGTGCCCCAGGCGCGCCCGCTTGCCCGGCGGCCCCAGATCGACCATCTTTTCCGACACGCTGACCAGGGGGCTGGCCTCGGCAGGCGCGGCGGCGAAGGCGGGCATGGCCGGGGGAGCCTCGCGCCTCGGCGGTTCCACATCGATCAGCCCTGCCGGGACGGCGACCACGGTCGATTTATCCAGTTTGGAGGTGACCGGCAGGGCGGGCGCGCTGCGTATTTCGCCTGCTTGCGGGGCCGAGGCGACCAGCCCCAACGCCTGGCGGAACTCCTCGATAGAGCGGAAGCGCAATTCGGGCTTCAATTCCAACGCCTGGAGCAATGCCTGATCGACCCGGCGGCTGACCCGTGGGTTGTAGGTGCGGACGGCGCGCCAGTGGAACGGGTTCTGGCCGGGGTCGTGCCCGGTCAGCAGGTGGTGCAGCGTCGCCGCCAGCGCGTAAATATCCGAGCGTTGGTCGGTCTGGCCGTTGCCGTACTGTTCCGGCGGGGCATACCCGGCGGTGCCGAACGCTTCGTCGGTGGCGGGCCGTCCGGCGCGGTGGAAACGGGCGATGCCGAAGTCGATCAGCTTGACCTGATCGCTGTCATCGACCAGCATGATATTGCCCGGCTTGCAGTCGCGGTAAATAATCGGCGGGTCCTGGGTATGGAGATAGGTCAGCACGTCGCACAACTGCGCCGCCCAGCCCATCACCTGGGCTTCGGGCAAGAACTCGCGGGTGCTGCTGACGATCTGCTCCAGGGTGCGACCGGGGATGAACTCCATCACCAGGTAATGCTTGTTGTTCTCAGAGAAGAAGCCGTTGAACGTGGGCAGGTTGGGGTGCTTGAGCGTCGCCAGGATCGTCGCCTCGCGCATGAAGTCGCGCAACGCCTGGGTGCGTTCTTCGGGGTGGAGCACGGCCTGGGCCATCTCTTTGACCGCCCAGCGGGTGCCCGGCTGGGTCAGGTCGCGGGTCTCGTAGACCGCGCCCATGCCGCCCTGCGCCACCTTACGCACGATCTGGTACTGGGCGTGCAATACGGTGCCGACGGGCTGGTTGCCCGGTCCCGGCGCACGCGCCATGACCCCCGGTCCCGGCCCAGGGGCCAGCCCGACGGGCGGCTCGTCCCCGCCACTCAGGGTGCGCCCACAGTGGAGGCAAAATGACGCGCCGGGCCGGTTGACCCGGTTGCAGAACGGGCAAAGCGACGCGCTCAGCGCCTTCAGCCCCTGCAACATGTCGGGATCGGTCGGCAGGCGGTCTAGCCCCAGTTCCTCGGCCAGCGGGCTGCTCGCCACATAGGGCCAGACCGCCAGCGTGGTGCCGCAGACATCACAAATGGCGGTGCCTGCCGGATGGAGCTTCCCACAGTGGTCACACGTGATCATGTTGGTTGATGTCGATTGCATCGTAATGCTGTCTTTGCAGCTACCGTGCCACCCTTCTGGTAGCCCAATCTGCGGTGCCGATTCCCTCGATAGAGGGGGTGATTAACGATCTCTATACAGATACGTATAATAGGCGCTCCAGGTTACTATTCTGCTGCAACTCTTGCCCGCCCCGCCTGCGGCTTGACGGGTCCTAGCCCAGTGTGCTAGGATCGCGCCGTACAGCACACGAGAGGAGATCGGAATTTTATGTATTTGCATGTTCGTTTGTCCGCTTGGGCGCGGTTGCGGCTGGCCGGGCTGGGCGGGGCCGCACTGCTGGCCCTGGTGATCCTGGCGTTGCCGTTCCCCACCGCCGCCGCCCCCGCCGAGGCTGTCCCTGCCGAGCTGTTCCGCGTCCCGGCGGGCAGCGGCAAGGTGGCGCTCACCTTTGACGCAGGGGAATGGCCGGGCCGGGTGCAAACGATCCTCGATACCCTGGCCCGCCATCATGCCAAGGCGACGTTCTTTCTCTGCGGGATCTATATCGACAGCTTCCCCAGCCGGGCCAGGGCCATCGCCGCCGCTGGGCACGAACTCGCCAGCCACAGCTATCATAACGTGGATCACCGCAAGCTGATCAACCAGCAGATCCTGAACGAGGTCCGCTTGCAAGATGCGGCCTTGCTGCGGGTGACGGGCAAGCACAACGCCCCCTACTGGCGCGCTCCCTATGGCTACCGCGACGACCGGGTGCTGGCCCAGGTTAGCAAGCTCGGCTACCGCTCGATCATGTGGAGCCTGGACAGCCTGGATACCGTCGCCCCCCCCAAAAGCGCCAGCTATATCTTTAACCGCCTGACTAATCGCCCCCGCAGCCAGCTTGACGGCGGGATCATCCTGCTCCATGTCAACCCCGACGGCACGGTGGACGCGCTGAACCGGGTGCTCAACTATCTCGATGCGATTGGCCTGCGCGAGGTCACGGTCAGTGAGTTGCTCAAGCGGTGATGCATGAAACGTGACCAGGGATCAGGGATCCAACTAATCCACTCTATTCCAATACGCAATACGCAATACGCAATACGCAATACGCAATACGCAATACGCAATACGCCTCACGTTTCACGTTTCACGTTTCACGTTTCACCGCCGCTCCTATATTCTACTATGCCAGGCCGGGCATTGACAAGGCGGCGGGGTTGTGATAGCGTGCTAAACAGGGGGAGGCGACGGGCACCGCCCCCGCAGGAGGCGCTTATGACGGAGACGGAACAGGCCGCGCCGGTATACCACGTCTTGCTGATCGGGGTGGATGCCTACCCAGCGGGCTTCAACAGCCTGGGCGGGTGTGTGAACGACATTGATGCGGTCGAAGGGGTGCTGTTCGGCCCGCCGGGGATCGGCCTCGCGCCGGAGCAAATCCGGCTGACCCGGCTGGCGGCCCCCGGCGCGGGTGCGGCGACGACCTCGCGCTTCGCCGCCACGACCCGCCTGCCAACCCACGACAATATCCGTGACGCGCTGCTGGCGCTGGCCGGGCCGGACGTGGGGCCGGGCGACCGGGTGCTGATCTATTATTCGGGCCACGGCGACCAGAAGCAGGTGGCGGGCAGCCTGGTCTGGCACGAGGCGCTGGTGCCGTGCGATGTGCAATACCTGTACGACTTCGAGGTCAACGCGCTCTTGCAGGCGATTGCCGCCCGCACCAGCGACCTGACGGTGATCCTCGATAGCTGCCACTCCGGCGGAGCGACCCGCGACGGGGGCGACCCGGCGACGGAGGCCCGCGAAGGCACGCCGCGCTTCCTGGCAAGCGGCAACGGCCTGGGCCAGCCGCCCGATCCGGCCCTGGCCCACCTGACCCCCCAGGCGGCAGCCGCCGACCGGGCCACGCCGCTGGGGCAAAGCGTCGATCCGCCCTATCTGGTGCTGGTGGCCTGCCAGGCGAACGAGAAGGCGCGCGAAAAGCCGTTCGACAACACCCGTCATGGGGTGCTGACCTATACCCTGCTTCAGGCCCTGAACACGATCCCGCCCGAACGCCGCGGCACCCTGCGCTGGGCCGACCTCTGGACCCGCCTGCTGGATCAGGTGAGCATGACCAGCCCCACCCAGCACCCCTGGCTGATCGGGCGATCCGAACGCAAGGTGTTTGGCGGGCGCTGGGAGCGGCAAGACCCCGGCTACCGGGTGAGCCGCCCCGGCGACGGCAGCGGCTATACCATCGCGGCGGGTCGCCTGATGGGCCTGACCGAAGGGGCGCAGGTGGCGGTCTACGGCCCCACCCCGTCCGAATTCCCCTTGCTGAACAGCGCGGCAGACCTGGCGGCGCGCTGGGGCGTGCTGGAGGTGACGACGGCGAACCGCTCCGATTGCGTGGCGCAGGCTGTGGGCACGGTGCCCGCCGATCTGCCCGGTGATGCGCGGGGGCGGCTGATCCAGCCGGGGGCCAACGAGCGGCTGCGGGTGCTACTCGACCCGCCTGACCCCGACGTGACCACGTTCCTCGAACAATCGCCCCTGCTCAAAGTAGTGGCTGCTGACGTGCCCGATGCAGAAGTCACCGTGCGTGGCTCGACGGACCAGGGCTGGACGATCAGCAATGCCGTGGAGGCCCGTCTGGCCGGGGTGGTGCATGGGGCGCGGGGAGGACTGCGCGCCGGGCTGGAGTCATATGCCCGGTATAATATGGCCTTGCGGCTGGCGCAGCAGGCCAACGACCCCCAACTGCTCGGCTGCCTGACCCTGACCCTGCTCGATTGCACCGATCCCGCCGCCCTCGCCGCCGCCGACCCCAGCGACCCGACCACGCTGCCCGAAGCCCCCCGCGATGCCGACCGGATCTATGCCGTGCCGAACGGCTTTCGCACCTGCCTGGTCGTCCGCAACACCTCTAGCGCCCCGCTCTATATCACGGCGTTGGATGCGAGTGCGACGGGTTTGGTCCAACTGCTGGGCGATGTGATGGTCACGCCGGGCGACCACCAGGCGATCTGGAAGGGGGGGCAGCAGCGGGTGCCGTTCAACATGCGCCCCGATGCCGGGCGGGCCGGGGCGGTGGAGCGCCTGCTGATCGTCGGCACCACCCGGCCCGGCGTGGACCTGATCAGCCTCAAAGTGGACCACACCGTGCAAGAAGTGGTGGACGCGAACAGCCGCCTGCGGGGCGAACCGCGCATCCGCTCGGCAGCGGGGGACAGCGCGCCCGCCGAACTGTGGACCGCGCTGATCGTTCCGGTGCGGGTGGGGACGGTGAATTCCTAGCGTTTCAGGAGGAGTACCGATGCAACAACAGCTTTTCGCGGTACTGGTGGGCTGTAATTATGCGGGGAGTGGCCGTCCCGAACTGCCCGAACTGCTCGGCGCGGAGAACGATGCCCGGCGGATGGCTGCCTTGCTGGCCGAACAGCCGCTGGTCAACGGGGCCTTGGCCCGGCTGACCCTCTTGCTCGGCCCGGAGGCGACCACGGCTAACATCCAGGCGACCCTGGCGGCGGCGATGGCGGCCCAAACGGACGAGGACTCGCTGCTGTTTTACTTCGCCGGGCACGGCCAGCGGGGCGACGACGGGCTGACGCTCTACACCTGGGATGCCGATCTCCCTGCCGGGGCGCTGATCGCCGCCTTCGGCCCCGATCCCAAGCCCACGTCCCTGGTCCTCGATTGCTGCCACGCCGGGGCATTGGCCGGGAGCGCTGGGGTGCCTGCCACGCAGCCGATTCCCTGAAAGGAGGTTCCTCGATGATTACCGTTAATGGGATCCAGGTGTTGTGCGGGGCGACCGCCGATCAGGCGGCCAACGAAACGGGGGGCCAGGGCTTCTTCACCGCCGCGCTGGTGGCGACGTTGCGCGCCCCGCACGACCCGCCCTTGCTGACCCTGCCGCTCGACCTGGGCGCCTGGCTCCACGCCCTGCCTGCCGAGTTGCTGGGGCCAGACGTGACCATCTTGCAGGACCGTGCCGCCCTGGTCGGCTCCCCGCCCGCGCCCTCACCCCCCGCCGCTGCGAGTGCCGCTGCCCCAACCCTCTCGCGCGACATGCTCGACCGGGATGCCGACAACCCCGCCCCGCCCCCCGAACAACGGGCCGAGGCGGTATAGGGGATGGGGGTTGGGGGTTGGGGGTTAGTACGGAAGTTTGAGGTTTGAGGTTTGAGGTTTGAGGTTTGAGGTTTGAGATGACGAGTTATCGAGTGTTA
>JBBSEL010000105.1:0-8122 GCA_038239755.1 Chloroflexia bacterium
CGAGGTGCCGGTCGGTCTCGCTGCTTGTATCGCCCTCCTGGACGGCGACGCGCTTGATCCGGGCGCGCAAGGTCGCCACGGCGGCGGCGGGGCTGCTCATCACGCAGCGCAGCAGCGCCAGCGCCGTCCAGTAGCGCACGCGCCGCCGCCAGACCGGCCCCGCGCCATCGTCCTCGCGCACCAACTCGCGGGCGAAGCTGAGGATGTCGTCAAAGAGCTTGCCATACTCCGGTGCCCGCGCCAGCGTATACGTCACCTCGCGTGCATCGCGGGTCGGGAACGGTGTCTCTTCGCCCAACCAGCGCTGCACATCGGCCCGGCGGCGCTGCACAATGTGCCGGGCCAGTTCCCGCCGTTCCTGCTCCACCCGGTGCTCCAGGTCGAAGCTGCCAAAGCGCGGGTCGAGCAGTTCCAACAGTGACTGGAAGGCGTCTTCCACCCCGCTATGTGGCGTCGCGGTCAGCAGCAGCAGGTGGCGGGTCCGCCGCGCCGCCAATTCGCGCAGCAGGGCGTGGCGCTGTTGGGTCGCCCCGCTGCCGGTAGCGCGAGCGGCGGCGTGCGCCTCGTCCACGATCAGCAGTTCGGGGCAATCCTGAATGAACGTGGCCCGGCGGCGCTCGCCCTTCACAAAGTCGATGCTGACCACCTGCACCGGGTAATGGCGAAAGACGCTGACATCGCCCGGCGGCAGCGCCCGCTCTAACTGGGCGATGGTGCCCGACCGGATTACCACCGGCTCGAAGCCAAACTTCTCGCTCAACTCCCGCTGCCACTGGTCGCACAGGTGCGGCGGGCAGAGCACGGCCAACCGCCGCACCTCGCCCCGATCCCACAATTCACGGGCGATCAGCCCCGCCTCAATTGTCTTGCCGATCCCCACGTCGTCGGCGATCAGCAGCCGCACGGTTTCCAGGCGTAAGGCCATCAGCAACGGTACCAATTGATAGGGCCGGGGCCGCACGCCGAGGTGGCCCAGCGCGCGAAACGGCCCCGCCCCGGTGCGGAAAGTCAGCCGCGCCGCGTCGCGCAGCAGCCGCCCCGAGATAAAGTCGCCCGCCAACGCCGGATCGGGTGGTGCAAAGGTGGCCGGGTCGATCTGATCGATCCCCAGTTGCGCACTCAGCGGCAGGTAGATCCCGGTCACGCCGCTGTCGCCCCCGCCCAGAGGCCGCAGCCGCAGCGTATCGGGGAACTCCGGCTCCGGCGGCAAGACCACCCACTCACGTTCCCGACACCGCACCAGCGATCCGACCGTATAGCTGCTCATGCTTGCCCTTTCCCAAAGATATCCGGCCACCGATTAAGTTGCGCCTGTAGATCGCTGTCCCGGCGCACGATCACCACCCGATAGCCCTGGTCCGCCAGTTCCGCGCGCTGCGTATTATCCGCAGGTGCGCCATCGTCACAGAAGACGCACACGCCCTCCGCTTCATAGTAGAAATCAGGCCGCGCCAGCCCCGCATCCAGCAGGGGCCGCACCGCATCCGGCAGCCGATGCCCTGTCTCACGCAGATACGCCAGGACCGTCGCGGCGAACCCATCGATGCTTGGCTCCTTGGTCTCGTCCCTGTGTTCACCCTTGCCCACACGCTGCGTGGTGGCATCCGCCAGTTGCAGCAAGAGGTCCCGCACCGCATGGCGATCGAGCTTGCCGTGGTCGGGCTGATTAGCGTACGAGAGCAGGCAATGATAGCAGGCTCGCGCACATTCTTCGGGCGCGACCAGATCGGCTCCGGTTTCCGGATCAAAGTGGCAGATCGCCAGGGCGGCGCGGGCTACTTCGGCCAGTTTGCCCGGCTCCTCCACCAGGCGGGTGAGTACCCCCACGCCGCCCTCTGCCGCTTCCCACAGCAGCACCCGTCGCCACACTCCCCGCCCAATCGGCTCGGAGGCCAGTTCCTGCTCGGCGATCTCGAACACGGCTTCGACTCCGCGTTGGAGCGCATACTGCAAGCTGGGGAATGCTGTGTCGTCCAGCGCCATGGCCGGCTGCATCAGCAGCACGTTGCGGGTGTCGCGGACCAGCAGCCGCACCCCGCTCAGTAACCGATCTTCTGCCGTCAAATCGAGCGTGGTGTCCGTGTCATCACCCGGTCGCTTGGCCCAGGTACCCCGCTTCCGGTCGAGGGTGTAACCATCTGTTGTGGCTCGTCGCCAGCGATGATTGATCCGCCAGAGGGTGGCAGCTGGTGCGTAGACCAACTCGACTAATGGCTCATCATCTGCCGCCTTTGTGAGCGCATCAGTGTGGCGGGTGCCACTCTCATCCGCTGCGAAGCTGTAATGACTGGTGATGACATAGCCCTGCCGCATCCGCTCTTCTTCTTCGCTGGTGATGCGTTCTACCCGTTGGGTCGCCACTGTGGTCATCTCGAACAGGCGGTTGGTGAGTAAGCTCGTGTCGGCATCCAGCCGCGTGTGACAATGGGTGCAAAACTCCAATGTGGCTGCCTGAGGGCCGTCAAAGAAGAAGCCACACATGTGGCAGAGCCGTGCGGTGCGTAAGCGCGACTCCACACCCCCAGGCGGCAGGAAGCTACGGGTAATGCGGTACTTGCGCCCCTCATGATAGATCACATTGCGCGGCCCGAACTCGCTGAGTGCCAGGAAACGCGGTCGGGCCAGGAATGTGCCGTTCTGGCGACTGGTCGGCAGATAGGCCTGGATTGGGAGGCGGGGAAAATTATAACCTGGTAAGAAGCCTTCACTGGCGAAGTAGCGATAGGGAGAGAAGTCGGTGTCTCCCTCTTCTTGTGTTCGGTTGCACAGCAGATCCTTCTGGCGGAGCGCTTCCCGCTCACGGCGCTCCGCATCCTCGATTTCGGTCGCTGCGACGCGGCTCTGATGCCGCCGGTCAATATCTGATCGCGCTTCCAACAGTTGACGCTCAGCAACAGCGTACAGTTCGCGCCAACGGTCAGCAGCCTGGTCAAATACTGCTGGTGCGCGGGCGATCACATTGGCCAACCATTGATCGGAGTACCAACCGGTTGTGGTTAGTGCTACCTCCGCTGAGGCCAGGACGCGGCGACAGGCTGCCAGGCATTCCTGCTGCTGCCCCGAGTTCAATTGTATTTGACTCGCCTTGTCGGCATGCAATGGATAGCTGTTGCTCGGGTTTTCTGGATCCACAACTGTGGTATCGATTAGATCGAGCATCGATCCACGGAGGCGAAGACCGACCATCGCCAGCCAGACCGCATGAACATGCGCCTGTACTAGCTCCTGATTTCCTAATTCAATCCGTGGCGGCACCACCACCCCGGATACCATACGAGCAGGACGATGGAAAAAGTACTGATCGTGTCCACTGCCCACCGCACAATAGGTGGCAACAAAGGCTGGTTGGCCTTGACGCCCCGCCCGCCCACTGCGTTGGGCATAGTTGGCCGGGGTCGGCGGTACGTTGCGCAGGTGGACCACATTGAGATCGGCAATATCAATGCCCAACTCCATAGTGGGTGAGCAGAAGAGCGCCGCTAGATCGCCCTTGCGGAAGCGATCCTCGCGATCCTCCCGCACTTTTTGCGGGACCTGGCCGGTGTGCTCCCGGCCTTCGATACCCTGTAAGCGGGTGGCAGTTTCCTGGTAAAACTGCGCGAAGTACTTGTTGGGCTGCCGTTCTGGCTCATGCGTTAGGTTCATGCGTTGAGTGCGTATCTCATCTCGCTCCAGGGCTTGCCCGGTTCCCCGCCGCCACCGGAGCGTATCACTACGGACCTGCACCGCCTTACCGGCCTCCCCATCTACCTCTATCATATACCCAGTGCCACGGAGGATATCCACTAGCGCGCCAACTAGTGTGCTATAGGCTTCTGTGTCCAGGCTGCTAGTCAAGGTAGGCCAGGTCTTTTGTGACCGCAGATAGCGCCCTAAGGTCGTTCGTGTGCCCAGACTGCGCTCGCCCGATTGCCCCACGGGGGTCCCCGGTAGTACAAAGCGCGTTGCTTCGTACAGCATCTCGGTATCGTCAAATGTCCACGGCTCGCGCAACGCAGCGCGGACCTCGCGGCGCAACGCCTCTTGTCGTTCTGCGTGCAAGCACTCCGCACTCAGCGCCAATTCTCGCCGCATATAGTCGAGTAGCGCCCGGATAATTCGAGCGCGAACGGCAGGGGGAGTTGTTGCGAGCAGGGGATGGCGGATCCATAGGCTCTCGGTGGCACATTCTTCCTCCAGCCCGTCGTAGTCTACCCGTAATAGCCCACACTGCTCCAGATTTGGCTGAGTGACGCGCCAGCCGCGCCGTAAATCTTCATAGATTCGGTACTCGACCAAGTCGCGCAACACTTTCCGATTGCGCTCTCGTGCCCGCTGTGATTGCCCCACTTCGCGGGCGTAGCCCGCCTCCTCCAGGGCCAGGTGCTGGGTGGCGCGCACCGCAATGCTCGTGTGGTCCAGTCCTTCGGCTGGTGCCTCTTTCAACGCCTGGTAGATGGCCGCTCGTAGGAGCGCCACACTCACAAAGTCGTTAAAATGTCCGGCTTGTAAAGAGGCATCCTGCCGATTGTCGGTGAAGCTGAGCAACTTCTGCGCTTCGCGGTCCAGGGCCTGTGCGGCGCGCATCTCGGTAATGGTCGCCAGGGTCAGCAGTGTCGTGGCCGTGCTGCGGCCCTCACTACTTAGCCGTGCTAATTTGCCGAAGTCTGTACGCTGCCGCTTGGTGTAGACCTCACCACAGCGTAAACAGAGTAAAAAGGGGGTTGGCACGAACCAACAACGCAGTGCCCCAGGGGCAGCAGCTTCAGCAAGCGATCCTTCGGGACGCACGAATAGACGAAGTGGGCGGAACCGGTTGTATTCGGGCTTGATCTCTGTTCCTCGCTTTAACTCTTTCAACCAGTTTTCCGGGAGGAGTTCGAGGTAGTCATCCGGCCAGCAGTTCTCGGCGTCGATCATCAAGTAGCCGTCGCCTGTTTCTTCACTTCCTTCATCGCGGGTAAACGGAGCGCGAGGAACGACCGCCTGCGCGTGTTCATCATAGCTGCCGAGACAATACTCTTGCCCACACGCACGGCAGAAGACCAAAGGAAATAATAGGCGTGTGCCGTTTTCGCCCGGCGCATAATGCTGGCCTTCTAGCGTCAAGAAGCGTTCCGGGGCTACCTCGACCGTGGCGTGGACAGCTCCTCCCTGGGCAAAAAACTGGTGCAGCTTGAAAGCGAAACCCGGGACACCGTCAGGGCTGCGAACTTGACTACCCTGCTGAAACAATTGCCGCAGCCGTAATGCACAGGTCTTTACATCCAGTTGGGTTATCTCTGCTAACTGCCGCGCCCCCTCCGCTAGCGAGATCGGTTCCCGCCGCCGCAGCCGTCCGGCTTCCTCGCGCAGGCCAAAGGTCGCCTCGATCCATCCGGCGAGCGGATTGAGGCGCAGGCTGTCCCAGGTGAGATTGGCGGGTAACGGGTCGATAACCGCTTTGCGCAATTCCACAGGATCGGGTGGCGGGGGTTCGATCAATCCCCAGCGTAGTGATTCATCAATCACATAGGCTGGCTCGACCGGTACGCCGAAAAGAGTGGTGGCGACAGCGGCCACGGCTTCGATCCGCTCCGCGCGGGTTTCACCGCTCGCCATAGTGGCGCTTGTGCCGATACATTGCAACTGCGGGTTGCCGCAACGCTCACGCAGCCGCCGGACCAACAGGGCTACATCAGCACCCTGGCGTCCCCGGTAAGTGTGTAGCTCATCCAGCACCAGGAATTGGAGGGCTGTTCGGGCCGCGTCCACAAAGGTCCTCTCCTCGGGGCGGGTGAGCATCAACTCCAACATAACATAGTTGGTGAGCAGAATGTGTGGTGGATTCTCCTGGATTTGCTGCTTGTCTGCGTCGCTCTCCTGCCCGGTATAGCGGGCATAGCGAATGGGGCACTCTTCTCCTAAGTTAGCGAAAAAACGCTGTAGTGCTTGCTCCTGCGAGTTAATGAGCGCGTTCATCGGATACACGATGATCGCGCGGACTTTGCCCTGTTCTGGCTGCTGGCGGAGGATGTGGTCCACAATCGGGATCATGTAGGTAATACTTTTGCCTGATCCCGTACCAGTCGTCACGACGTAATGCTGCCCGGCTTGGGCGGCGTCAATCGCCTGACGCTGGTGCCGATGTAGCCGCACCGACTCATTACGCAGGCGGAATATTTGCCTGCATAGCGGATGCAGTACTCCTTGGGCAACCAAGATGTCTACCGTCTCCGCTGCTTCATAAGCCGGACTCAGTTGCAGCAACGGGTCGGGCCACAAAACACTCTTCGCCAGTTCCTGCTCGACAAATTGGCTGATGTCTTGATCAAGAATGTTGAGGAAACTCTTGATGTACTCTGAATACTCGGCTACTACCTGTTGCCGCAATCTAAATACATCCATGTGCTGGGCCTCGTTCTAGAGTTGAGGTTGTGGGGTGGTAGAGGTCCATCAGCCTTGCCTGCTCTTGGCAACCGCCACTATCACATGCCCCGCTATAGCCATCGGCAGCCCTACTTCCTGGTCGCGGTAGAGCAGCTCGTTGCCCAGCCGATCAACGGGATCTTTATACGTCATCCCCACCGCCGTCGAGCGATACCACTTCACGTCCACGATGGTCACCGAGGTATCGGGGAGGATGCCCAACACCTGGGCACAGCGGGTCAGGTCTTCGAGTTGGGCCATACTCACTCCTCGTCGAGTCAGGGTCGTCGCCAACTATAGCGTACAGCAGCACCACCTCGCCGCCTGGCACGGCACAGGTGTGGGTGGCGCATCTGGTTTCACCAACAGGGAACGCGGGTGCTGATGGGTCCGGTTGCGATTTGTGATGAGATTATAGCAGACCTCAGTACAACTGACAAGCAGCGAATTTTCGGACTACCTTGATTTGGCGACGAATCACATGTAAGTAAACTCTTTCAATTATGCAAGATCTATGGTCATTGTCGTTCAGCGGTATTCGTTTGTTACAGAACGGTAGGCATTGAGCCAGCTGTGCTGCCTCGATTCCCATCGCTCTGCTGCTGCATCTTGTGCTGCTGTCCTGTGTTTACCACTCTCGATCGGGTGCGCCGACACTCTATCGTCTCTATCACCAAGCTTCGCGCCCTCCTCACCCTCCTCTACTGGCTCTGCCTCCGGCCCCTGCCCCCTCTGGTCCCTCTAAACGCTGTGCTCCCCCCCGAATGCGGATTTCGCTACCAACGACCTTCGCACGCGGTGACCCGCGCAGCGGGATAGAAGCTGATCACTCGTGCGAAGATCAGTGGCGGGGTGCTGGGACCGTCAACTCGGCCCAGTTCGCCGCTAGATCATTGACCGTGGACCAGCGGAGGCCCGCTGCTGCCAGCACCCGCGCATAGTAGACGCTTGCCGCTTCGCTGATAAAGAGGCCGATGACCAGCAAGACGGCGGTTAGGCGGCGGTATTGCTCCAGCCGCGATTGGCGCTGACCCAAGGATGGCTGCTTCGCGAGATCGAGGGGGCGCGTCCAATAACGCGTTCCGGCCTGCACGGGGTGCAGGATAAACACAGGGGTGTGCTGCGGTTGGTCGAGCATCAAGGCGACATAATCGTTGACGGAATGGGAACCACTAGTACAGATAGGCCTAAATCAGCATACAGTTACGTCGATAACACCCGCCCGCGATAGGTCCAGGCAACCGGCTTGGCCTGCTTGTTGTAGTAGGCGATGAAACTCCGCACTTTTTGCACCCACTCGTCCACCGAGCTGCAGCGACCGCGCTTGCGCCGCTGGCGCCCCCGGTGCTCAACCCGATCTCCCCCTGGTTGAGCCAGCGGCTGTGCTGGGGCGTGTCGTGGCATCCGACCTTGTGGCTCCCTTCGCTCCGCAACCCCGCTCGCGTGGCCCTGCTCTGTCGGATGCCCTGCTCGCCCTTGACCCCTCAATCGCTTGCTACGCCGCTCCACTCCGCCCCCCGCCGCCCCAACCTCTCCGCACAGGGCGTGGTCACGGTGTCCCCCACCAAGGGCCCGCGCCCGACGTGCGGCGCGCTGCCGACCGTCGCGACGCGGTGCGCCGCGAACTCCTCTTCCGGGCGCGTTGCGCCTCTGCTCCCCCCATCGACCGGACCGTCGGCGACGTTTCAGTGGACGATCCCGCGGCGCGGGCCGGGGCGGATGGCCGCGAACTCGC
>JBBSEL010000106.1:0-8079 GCA_038239755.1 Chloroflexia bacterium
CAATGAGGTTTGAGGTTTGAGGTTTGAGGTTTGAGGTTTGAGGTTTGAGGTTTGAGGTACGAGGTACGAGGTTAAGTCTCATTGCTCATTGCTCAGCACTCAGCACTTCGTCCTCATTGCTCATTGCTCATTGCTCATTGCTCGTCCACCCATCTATATGGCGGCAGGTCGGGTATATATCTTTGTTCAGGGTTCGACAAGGGGGCTGGCGCGGGGCGGCTGCCACGAGGGCCAGCAGCGACTGTAGCAAGAGGAGTTTAGGAATGCGGATTCTTATTGCGGGAGCAGGGATCGCCGGGTTGTCGGCGGCGAAATACCTCACCGACCAGGGGCACACGGTCACGCTGCTGGAAAAGCGGGCGATGGCCGGGGGCAAAGTCTCGTCGTGGCAAGACGCCGACGGCGACTGGCTGGAGAGCGGGCTGCACGTCTTTTTCGGCGCGTACCGGAACCTCGTCGCATTGCTCAAAGAAGTAGGGTTAGAGGATAACCTGGCCTGGAAGGCGCACGAGATGACCTTCTCGCGGCCCGGCGGCTGGCTGTCGCCGTTGCGCTTCCCGGCGCTGCCCGCACCGTTGAACGGGTTGACTGCCGTCGTCCGCAACCAGGGCGTGCTGGGCTGGCCCGACAAGCTGCGGGTGGGGGCGGGGTTGCTCTGGCCGATCCTGGGCAATCAAGCCTGGATCGACGCGCAAGACCGCTGGAGTTATGCCGACTGGCACCGGCGGCACGGCATGGGGCCGCAGGCGCTGACCAACTTCTTCGACACGATGGCGCTGGCCCTCAACTTTGAGACGACGGCCAATGTCAGCGCCAAGCTGATCCTGACCGTGCTGAGCCACTTCGGCAAGGAGACCGACGCCTCGCGGGTCGCCTTCCTGCGCGGCACGCCCCAGCGCCGCCTCTTCGAGCCATTCCTTCAGGTGCTGGCCGGGCGCGGCGTCCAATTCCAGGCCGATAGCAAGGTGGTGGCCGTGGAGTACGACCCGGCGGCGAACCGGGTGTCCGGCTTCCGCATGGACGATGGTCGTCTGCTCCAGGCCGACGCCTATATCTCGGCCCTGCCGGTCCATAACCTGTGGAAGGTGCTGCCGCCCGCCCTGCGCGCCAACGAGTCGTTCAGCGCCTTGCGCCACTTGCACGGCGTGCCGGTGATGACGGTGCAACTCTACTTTGACCGCCCGGTGATTGGGGTGGATAACTTGATCTTCAGCAGCGGCACGCACCTGTCGGTCTATGCCGAGTTGAGCCGCTGCGCGAGTGACCTGGGCGAAGGCCGCGAGGGGCGGCACATGGTCGAAATGGTGGTGGCCCCGGCGGCGGAGTGGTTTAAGCTGCCCGATGACGAACTGCTCCGCCGGGTGCTGGGCGAGTTGACCCGGCTTCACCCGCAAGCCGCTCAGGCCCGGCTGCTGAAGGGGACCGTGGTGCGGATCCCGCAATCGGTCTATCGCGCCCGGCCTGGGCACGACCGTTTTCGCCCGGACCAGGCGACGGCGGTCCCCAATTTCTTTCTCTGTGGGGATTATACCCGCCAGGAGTATCTTGCCAGTATGGAAGGAGCGGCGCTGAGTGGAAAACGAGTTGCCCAACGCATCCTCACCAGCCGAACGCTGGGTCGCGGGGTTCCCGCCCATCAACCGGATCTGGTCGCGGTCGCGTAGAGCGTCGCGAGCAGAGGCGTTCTCATCAGTTGCGTATCATCCGGCGCTCGCGCCCGGCGCAACCGCTCCGGTGCGCCCGGCTCCGGCCCTGGCCCCGGCCTACGCGGCGTGCCGGGCCATCATTCAGGAGCATTCCAAGAGTTTCTACCTGAGCGCCCGGCTGCTGCCCCCCCCCAAGTGCGAGGCGGTGCTGGCGCTCTACGCCTTCTGCCGCACCAGCGACAACATCGTGGACGACGCGGCTGCCGGGGGGATCACCCCGCAGGCAGCGGGGGCCAGCCTGGACGCCTGGGCGGCGCAAACCCGCCCGCTCTATCCCGCTAGCCCCGACCCGGTGGTGCAGGCCTGGGCCGATGTGCGCCGCCGCTTCGCCATCCCCCAGGCGCTGGCCGACGAACTACTGGCGGGGGTGCGGATGGACCTGTGGCACAGTCGCTATGCCACCTGGGCCGACCTGTGGATCTACTGCTACCGGGTCGCCTCGACGGTGGGGCTGATGAGCACCTATATCACCGGCGCGGTGGACCCTGCGGCCCTTAACTATGCGATCCGGTTGGGCGTGGCGCTGCAACTGACCAACATCCTGCGCGATGTGGGCGATGATGCGCGGGTCGGGCGGATCTACCTGCCGCTGGAAGATCTGATCCGGTTCGGCGTCACCCCGCGGGCGCTGCTGGACGGCGCGATCGGCGACGGATTCCGCGAGTTGCTGCGCTTCCAGGTGGCCCGCGCCCGGCGGCTCTATGCCGCGGCCTGGCCCGGCATCGCCCTGCTCGCGCCCGACAGCCGCTTCGGCGTGGCGACGGCGGCCACCGTCTACAAAGGCATTCTGGACAAGATCGAGGCGGCAGACTACGATGTCTTCACCCGCCGCGCCCACCTGACCAGTCGCGACAAGCTGCGCCTGCTCCCCACCGTCTGGTGGCAAGTCCGAGCAATGCGGACGGAGTGCTGAGGACGGAGCCACGAACTATAACGACTGAAAACTGACGACTGAGAACTGAGAACTAAGAACTGACGACTGAGGACCAACGATGGGCAAAGACGTATTGATTGTCGGTGGGGGGCTGGCCGGGTTGGCGACGGCGGCGGATCTGGCCGAGGCAGGGGCGCGGGTGACCGTGCTGGAGAAGCGCGACGTGCTGGGCGGCAAGGTGTCGTCGTGGGCGGATGCCGACGGCGATCCGGTGGAGAGCGGGCTACATGTCTTTTTCGGCTCGTATACGCACTTGCTGGCGCTGATGCGGCGGGTGGGGGCATATGACCATGTCGGCTGGAAGGCGCATACGATTTATGTGGCCCAACCGGGCGGCACGGCGGCCACTTTCCGCTTCCCCGATCTGCCCGCGCCGTTGGGCGGCATCGTCGCCTTCACCGGCACCGACCTGCTGACCTGGCCCGAAAAGCTGACCAACTGCCGCGCCCTGATCCTGCCCTGGCTGATGAGCCTGCCGATGATCGAACGCTGGGATCGGTTGAGCTATGCCGAGTGGCACCGCCGCTTCCGCATCGCACCGGGGGTGCTGCATAAGTGGTGGAACCCGATTGCACTGTCGATGGGCTTCCTGCCCGCCGATGAGATGTCGGCCCGCCCGATGACCACGGTCTTTCACCATTTCGCCCGCTCCACCCACGCCTCGCAGGTGGGCGTGCTGGACGGCCCGCCCTCGGAGCGGCTCCACGCTCCCATCGCGGACTATATCACCGAGCGCGGTGGGCGCATCCTCACCAACGTGCGGGCAGCGGCGGTGGAATTGGACAGCCAGGACCGGGTCAGCGGGGTGCGGCTGGCGGACGGGCGGCTGGTGCAGGCCGATACTTATGTGCTGGCCGCGCCGTTGCACAGCACGCGCCAACTCCTGCCGGATCGCCTGCGCCGCTTCCCACTGTTCGACAACCTCTGGCAGCTTAAAAGCACGCCGGTGATGAACGTGCAACTCTGGTTCGAGGGTTACATCCCCAACCTGCACGATAATCTCTACTTCACCGCCGACGCTCCGTTCTCGGTCTTCACCGACCTGGCGAAGACGGCCCCGGCAGGATTCGACCGGTATGGCGGGTCGCTGGTCAGCATGTGCGTGGCCCCGGCGGCTCCCCTGTGGCACGAGACCGACGCAGCGATTGCCGAGCAGTGCCGGGTGGCGCTGGTCCGGCTGTGGCCGCAGGCGGGGGATCTGGCGGTGCGCAAAGCCAGCGTGGTCCGCATCCCCAACTCGATCTACCGTGAGTCGCCCGGCAGCGACCGCTGGCGGCCCACGCAGACCACCCCGATCCCGAACCTGTTCCTGGCCGGGGACTACACCCGCCAGGATTACATGGCAAGCATGGAAGGGGCTGTCCGCAGCGGCCAACGCGCCGCCGCCGCCGTGCTAGACCGCCAGCGTCAGTCCCGCCGTATGCGTCCCGCTGAACGGCCCCAGGTGGCAAACGAGGTGCATAACCGAGTCGGTTATGCGTGAGGCATATCGTCTGGTAGGCGCACCCGCATGGACATCGGCGCGAGTGTAAGCCCCGCCGGGGCTTGGGGTCGCCAAGGCTGTGGGGCATGTGCATCGTCCCCTGGCCCGGAATGTGATATAGTACAGGGTACGGACCGGGAGATCCGATAAGGAGTAGCGATAGTGGCAGTAATAGCCGCCCGGTTGGCGGGGCGACGGGTGGAGTCGGTACGGTTCCATCCCCTGGCCGACCTGATCTTGACGATTTTATTGGTCGGGCCGTTGATCGGGCCGATCTTTCATGCCTGGGGTTGGCCGGTGCTGGAGTGGATCAACTGGCCGATCTACCTGATGGGCGAGAATGTGTGCCCGCAACCGATCTTCCGGCTGGAGTTTTTGGGCGCGCCGATGGTGGTTTGCTCGCGCTGCTGGGCCGCCGTGGGCGGGCTGTGGGTGATCCGGCTGGCCTATGGCCGTTGGGGGCGTGGTGAGAACTGGCGCACCTGGCTGACCGTGCCGGAAGGCGGGCGGGTCGCCGTGGCCCTCTTGCTGTTCACCCCGTGGGTGTTCGACATCCTCGCGTCCGACCTGGGCTGGTGGAGCAGCGACCACCCGCTGATGATCTTGCTTGGCTTCGTCGGCGGCCTGGGGGCGGGCCAGTTGATCTTGCCCTATGCCGTGCGGCGGTTGCGCCCCACCTCGTAAGCGACGGACAAACGATGGGCCGGGAGGATCATCCTCCCGGCCCGTTTTGTTTGCTCGGCAGGGGCCGCCGTTACGGCTGCTTGTTGCCGGGCAGCGGGGCCGGGTGGTCCGGGCTGGCGGGCGGCACCGGCAGCAGCACCAGCGTCTGGGCGGCCAGGGTGCGCGCTTGTCCATCCACAGCGGTGCCGAAGAGCAGCACCGGGGTATTCACCAGCGCGTCGCTCTGCGCGGCAGCGACAGGGGCGTTGGTCGCGTCGGCCAGGCGCTGGTAGGTGGTGGCGCTGCTCAGTTGCACGGTCTGCAATCCCCGGCTGGTACGCACCATCAGGGTGTTCCCGTCCACCTTCTCGATCATCGCCTGGACAAACTTCTCGCCGGCCTGGGGCACCCAGATCAGCAACGCGGTCGGGGTGGCGGGGGCGGCGCTATCCGGTGCGCCGGGGCGGTCCCCGTTGGGGGCGGCGGGCGACGCGACGTGGGGGATCATCAGGCGGGTGGCGATCTGCACTTCGTCGCCCGGTTGCAGGGCGGCCAACGCGGCGGTGCCGCCTTTGATCACGATGGTAGCGGCGGTGGTCTGGAACTGCGCGGTGCGCCCGCTATCCAGGGCGACGGTCACGCCGCTCTTGTCCACGCCGCTGACCGTGCCGTGGTTCGGGACCGGGAGGCGGCTTGCGTTCGGCTGATCCGGGGCGGCGGGGGCGGAGTTTGCGCCGCCCATTTCGCGCACCAGCCGGGCGACGATCTGCCCGCTAGCCGGACTGCTGCCTTCGACATGCACAAACATGCCGGTGGTCAGGCTGCTCATCGCCCCGGCCACCGGAGCGCCATAGCCGACCGCCACCTGGGTTTGCGCGGTCACGGTGACATTGATCAGGCCCGCTGCTCCGTCTACGTTGAAGCCATCGGCGCGGGTTTCGCGGATTTTGCCGTCGACCATCACGATGGAGGGGTCGGCAGGGGCGGTGGTGCCGCCGGGTTCATCGCCCACAGCATCCACGCTGGTGGCATGGGGGACGGCCTGGGCCGCTACCAGCAGCCCACTATTCAGGCCCAGCCCCAACAGCAAGGCGAGAGTCAACAGCGCCGCCGCGCCGATACCGATCATTTTCCTGATGTTCATTCTGTACCTCCTGCGGATAGGGAGAGGCGCGGATGCCGGGCCGCGAACTTCCTCTTCTTCGATGATTATACCCTTATAACGTTCCATGCGCCAAGAAAACGGGCCAGGTTTGTTAAATATTTGTAAAATGATCGGGCGGTCCCTACAGTACGGGAGCGAGATCGCTCTGCTCGACCACATGCTGCGGGCTATCGGGCAAGGTCTGGAGGGCGCGGCGCAAGAAGGCCGGGAAGAGCCGCAGCCCCTCCAGGGTCGCCCGATCGTGCCACTCGAAGATCAAGCGTGTCGCGCCGTCCTGGCGCTCGAACGGGGCGCGAATTGCCCGCAACGGGGAGTCGGCGGGCAGCATCATCAGGAAGTAGAAGCCCAACTCGTGGTACGCCTTGTTGTCATAGGTGAAGAAGTTTTCCACCACCCAGAGCAGCCGCTCGACCACCACGACCGTCTCTAGTTCTTCCTCCATCTCGCGCCGGAGGCCGTCGGCCAGGACTTCGCCCAACTCGGCCCGCCCACCGGGAAAGGTCCAGAAGTCCTCAAAGTCGGCATGGTGCAACAACACCCGCCCCTCGTCCAAGGCAATCCCGACCACTCGGCACTGAAAGCACCGTCCCCCTTCCTCAAACCGGATCAGGCGGCGCAGCGGCTCAATTGGTTCCAGTATCGGCTCGGTCATTGCACCTCGCAGGGGTTGGGGGTTGGTTAGCAGGCCGGATATGGAGCGCTTGAGCACCGATCCTTTAGCTCCTGCGTTGCAGGTTCATGCGTTCGGCAAAATAGGAACCGATTCGTTCAAGGATGTCGGGTTGTACTGCGCCCATAACCATCCCCATCCCCTGCTGTTCTGGGAAAATCGAAAATTTAAGGCCAAGCCCTCGCTTTCCACACACAGAGTAAAGGAGTCCGAAAACGTGTGGATGTGCGCGCCCAGACTTCGGATTAGCGTGGCTGTTTGCTGCAATTGCTCCGTTCTGCGCTCGTTGGAATACCAGCGTTTATAAGGAAGTGGACTTAGTAGGTATTTAACGAAGGCTCGCTGGAATAATAGTTGTTCCAGAGAATCAGCATACGGCCCGCGCATCTCTCCGTCTTCGATCTGGTAGACTCGCGGTTCGCTGTTCCCATCACCACTCTGTAACATCAGATCATGATGAGGTAGGTCGGGGAACCAAAACACAATGCCATTGAGGGGTAATTTAATTTGACCGGTTAACACCCAGCGCTGGTAATACTCGATGACATCGCTGATGCATGATGTGTCCTGAACAAACAATTCCAGCCCGCCCATATCCTGGCCCATAGCCTCAAGGAACGCGCGATAGGTGGGCGGTAAGGGGAACCCTACCAATTGTTCCAGCCGGGCGATTTCCTGAGCGGATGCGCCCCGGATCCGCTGGGGGAATTGCGGATCGAACTGCGCGACATATCTGATCAGTTGTTCCACCTAACGTTTACCTCACGTTTCACGTTTCACGTCTCATGTCGCCCGCTCGGCAGCTTGAGCGTGCCCAGGCGGTGGGCGACAGGGAGGGCAGCAGGTGCGGCCAGGGGCAGGAGGAGGCGGAACTCTGTGCCCACGCCGACCTGGCTTTGCACGCTGATCGTGCCCTCGTGGGCCTGCACGATCTGCTGGACGATGGCGAGGCCCAGGCCGCTGTTGCTGCGGGCGTGACTGCGCGACTTGTCCACCTGATAGAACCGTTCAAAGATGTGGGGCAGATCATCGGGCGGGATGCCCTGGCCGGTGTCGCGCACCGAGAGGATGACCGCCTGGGGGCCGACCTCGCCGCGCAGGGTAACCGTGCCGCCGGGCGGGGTGTGGCGCAGCGCATTGTCCACCAGATTGATCAGTGCCCGGCGCAAGCGGTCAGGGTCGGCCAGGATGGCGGGCAGGGGTGCGCTTTCCACCCGCAAGGCCACCTGCGCCTCTTGCGCCTGGAGTTGAACGGTGGCGGCGGCCTGGTGCAGCAGCCCCGCCGGGTCGATGGGAGTGCGCTCCAGTGGGGTCTGGCCGCTTTCCAGCCGGGCCAGATCGAGCAGGTCGTTGACCATGCGGGCCATCCGCCGCGACTCGGTGTTGATGATCCGCGCCGCGCCCTCGGTTCCCTGCGGCCCCTGTACCGCGCCGTCTAAAATGGCCTGGGAAAAACCC
>JBBSEL010000107.1:0-8006 GCA_038239755.1 Chloroflexia bacterium
ATTGCGGGGTGGGGCGGCCAGTGGGAGACCGGCGGGGGGCAAATCCGGCTCCCGGCGCGGGGGATCGGGGGGGGGTACGGTGCTGCGGCCCCGTGCGGCAGCGGAGTCGGCCTCGATGTTGCCTGGGTCCAGATTGCCCAGGATCCCGCTATTTTCGGAGGGCGGCGGGCTGGCGGGTTGCCCCCGGTCCAGCGGCGGGAGGGTGTTCGTAGCTGGCCGCAAGGTTGAGGCGGGAGGGGCAGGCGGCGGCCCCGCGCTGTATTCGGGCGGGGGGGCGGCGCTGCGCCCGCGTTCGCTGGCGAAGTCGGACTCGATCGAATCCACGTCCAGCCCGCCGAACAGCCAATCATTTTCGGAGGGCGGGTGCGGCCCCGACGAAGACGGTCCCGGTGAGGCGGGCGGCGGGGGCGGCGGGGTGAATGTCGCTAGCGGTTGGGGTTCCGGGGTGGGCGGCGGCTGGTCCGCGGCGGCGGCGGCCTGGACCAGCGCGTCGGTCTTGCCGACCCTGGCATCGAATTCCGCCTCGATATCGTAGATTTTCGCCAGGCCGACCACGCTTGCCACTGGCGACACGATCCGCAGGCGCAGGTGGCGGCGGCGGGCCAGGCTCTTCAGCGCCTGGAAATCTTCGATGGCGCGGGGCACCACGGCCTCGCGCGTGACCCGCAGCACCACCAGGCCGCTGGTCGTGGCCTCCAGGCGGGCCAGCAAGGTCTCGCGGCTGTCTGTCGCGCCGACCCGAATTGTTTGCTCAGGTAGATCCAAGGCTATGGTCCTCGAAGCGGCGCTCGGCTTCCTCTTGCAACGCCTCCATCCGCTGATACTCCACCAGCAGCCGCGCTTCTTCATCCGGCATCAGGGCTTGCTCCGGCGCGATCTTGCGGTCGCCGCCCTCGTAGCCGATCTGTCGCCGCAGGGTCCGGGTCTGCGTCTCCAACTCTTCCGCCGTGACCACATGGCTGCGGCGCACCCGCTCGCCCCGCGCGGTGGCCCGCTCGGCGGCCATGGCCTGCTGTTCCTGATCGAACCGGGCAAACATCGCTTCCTGCACCGCAGTCGGCTCTTCCGAAGGTACGGTGGCGTCCGGTGCCCAGCCCAGGGTGGCTTCGCCCAGGTCCAGCGTGACCGGCGCAGGCGGCGCTTCGACCGTCCAGGTGTGCCCGCAATCGAGGCCCCGGTAGCCGGTCCCGGCCTCGTCTTGCCCGTTCAGCGCGGCCACCTGCACGTCGCCACATTCGGGGCAGCGGGTGAAGACCAGCCAGGGGTCGAGTACCAGCATCGGCAGCTCGTCGGCATCGGCCAGCAACAGGGTGCCCGGCGGCTCTACGTCCGATTCCATTTCGACCGTGCTCTCGGTGACGCTGAAGCCGCTCAGGCGCAACACCGTGATCTGCCCGTCCGCGTCGCGCACCAGCCCCAGCAGCGGATAGTCGGTCAGCGCGAGGACGCGCCCCAGCGCGGCGCGCAGGCCCGGTGCCAGCACGGTGACGATGCCCATCGGGTCCCAGCCCGAGTCGGGGGCGGGAGGGTGGGTCGCCAGACGGAGCTTGTACTGGTTGATCAGTTCCAGCAAGAGGCGGGTGCTGGCCGCTTCCTCGTGCTGATAATCGCCCTTGTAGTCCAAATAGACGACCATCTGCCCACGCAGCCCCTCGTACCCCAGCAGGAGGAGGTTGCTATCGGTGGCCTCATAGGCGGCGGCCAGACCGGGAATCGGGGCCTCGTCTGCCGGGATCGCCGCCAGCCCGCCGCGCAGCCAGCCCAACCACTGCCCGAAGGTGAGGCGGCGCAGGTTCCGCAGCGAGCGGTTCAAGGTCGGGTCGGCGGTGGCCCCCCGCCCGGTGTAGGCGGCGATAGCGATCCCGCCCAGCACATAGGTCAACGTCTCGGCCAGCACCAGCAACGCTTCATGATGCACCGAAGGCCGGGGGGCGGCGACCAGCACCCGCTGCCAGGCCCGCGCCAGCGGCATCGGATAGTGGTTCACGATCTGGGCGTCATCCGCCACCGGCGACTGGTTAGCAGCAAACGGGTCCATAGAGCAGGCTCCTATCCAGCCGATTCTAACATGAAGTGGGCTAACATGCAAAATTCACCCCAGAGGACACAGAGAATTGCCGTGCTCTGTGTCCTCTGTGTTCTCTGGGGTGAACACTACGCCTTTAACGCCTCATCCAAATCGGCAATAAGATCGCTCGCCGCTTCGATGCCGATGCTCAGTCGGATCAGGTTGTCGGGCACCTGGAGGGGTGAGTTGGCGACGCTGGCGTGGGTCATCGTCGCGGGCTGCTCGATCAGCGACTCGACCCCGCCCAGGCTTTCGGCCAGCAAGAAGATCCGGGTGCGCGTGACCAGCCGGGCTGCTGCCTCCACCCCGCCGCGCACCCCGAAGCTGAGCATCCCGCCGAAGCAGGTCATTTGTTGCTTTGCCAGGGCGTGCTGCGGGTCGCTGGCGAGGCCGGGATAGCGGATCCACTCCACGGCAGGATGTTCGACCAGGAAGTGGGCTACCTGGAGCGCGTTCGCCTCGTGGGCACGCATCCGCACCGCCAGCGTCTTGATCCCGCGCAGCGCCAACCAGCAATCGAACGGCCCCGGCACCGACCCCACCGCGTTCTGCAAATATTTCAGCCGCTCATACCAGGCATCGTCGTTCAGCACCAGCATCCCGCCGACCACATCGCTGTGCCCGCCCAGGTACTTGGTCGTGCTGTGGACCACTACATCGGCCCCCAGCGCGAGAGGCAACTGGCCGTAGGGCGAGGCAAAAGTGTTGTCCACGATCACGTGCCCCCCGCGTGTGTGCGCCTTTTCGGCCACGGCAGCGATATCGATCAACTTCATCAGCGGGTTGCTGGGCGTTTCGATCCAGACGCCGCGTGTGGCCGGGGTCCAGGCCGCCTCCAGCGCCGCCGGGTCGGTCAGATCGGGGTAGGAGAACAGGAGGCCATAGTCGCGCAACACGCGCTCGAACAGCCGGTAGGTGCCGCCGTAGACATCGTTGGAGACGATCAGGTGGTCGCCCGGCTTGAACATATACATCAGCGTGGTTTCCGCTGCCATCCCCGACGCAAAGGCCAGGCCATAGCGCCCGCCCTCCAGCGCGGCCATACAGGTTTGCAACGCCTGCCGCGTCGGGTTATCGGTGCGCGAATATTCGTAGCCGCGGTGCTGGCCCAGCGCTTCCTGGGCGTAGGTTGATGTCTGGTAAATGGGGACGATCACCGCTCCCGTCTGTGGGTCGGGGTCCTGCCCGGCGTGAATCGCGCGGGTCTCGAAGGCGTAGCCGCTCTTTGGGTCGGATAGGTGCGGTTGGTGCTGTTCGGCCATAGGGATATACCTCTCTCACTGTACACTGATGCATCGTTGGATCAGACCATGTCTGTGCATTGTAGCCCCCGCTCCCCGTGCCTGTCAAGGTAACCCCGGATCTGCTATGCTGGGATAATGCTTGACAGCACCCAGCGCGATCCCGTATAATAGGCCAGTCGCCGACGTAGCTCAGTGGTAGAGCAGCTGTTTCGTAAACAGCAGGTCAAGGGTTCGAATCCCCTCGTCGGCTCCCAAGATTACGCCTAATATCAGGCAATGTGAAAGCGGTGCTGACCCCAGCACCGCCTTCTTTTTGCCCTTATATAGCCAATCGTATAGCCAATGCTCCAATTACCCCGTTTCGCCAGTCAACCATTCGTCTAATTTCCGCGCCGCCTCCTGCTGCAATTGCGGGATCACGTGGCTATAATGCATCGTTTGGCTCAACTGGCTGTGGCCCAGGATCTCTGTCACCACCCGGGCTTGTGCTTAAACCAGCGTGTTCTTATCTGGTATACGGCTTGTCACCTGTGTTTACCTTGTAGCTGGAGCTTTGGCACTCCATCTACCTCAAACCAGTGCCTCAATTGCTCGTGTCCATGTACACGCCGGGTAGTTCACACACCCCAGGAAAACGCCATTGTAGCTCTTGCGCCCTTTGACTTGTTGACCGCATGCGCCGCATTGGATATTCATGAATCGGGCCAGCTCCGTGGCGTCGGCAGCCGTAATAGATTTGGTATAACCACATCCCCCGCTGGTGCAAAGTAACGCCACGCCCCAACGGCCTGTGCTGGGCCAGAGTGCGCCTCCGCAGCGAGGACAGGGAATGCCTACTGGACCCTTCCCCTCCGCCAGCCGATCTTCGACCATTGCTTCCTTCAACTCCTCATCAGGCACCAGCCGCCAGAAGGCATACAAGAGTTGGGTTGTGCCCGGGTAATCCAAACGCAGCACCGGCCCAGCCGGTGTTTCAGGCGCAAGATAGATCCAGAGCCGCCGCCGATCAATACCCACCACACAGATGTCGGTCGGATTGGGCAGTTCCCAAATCCGCGTATTCTGGAGGCCCGTGTAGAACGCTGGCTGACCTTGCCGTGTGGTGATGAAGAACCTGAGTTGGGCGTTGCGTCCTTGCAGAGCAGCGAGGGAGAAATGATGCCGTTCCAACGTACGCGGCCAGTAAACTACGACCTCTTCTTTGGCTGCTGCCAGATCGGCTTCCAGGGCAGTGGTGGCCGGCGGGCTGGTAGGGAACAGCGTCAAACCGGGTAGGGCCAGCGGGTTAATGTCCCCTGCCTTGGGCCAGGTGACGGTTTGTACAACCCCCTCGGCAGCCACCGCATCGAGCACCTGACCGACACTGGAGTCTGGTGACAGGTGGGTGCGAAGGTAGGGCCGATGTAGCAACCCGATGAATTTCCCCCTCGCTCGACTGATTGCAACATTCACCAGCCGCATGGCTGTGCTGTTCATACTGCCGAGTAGGAGCAAGCCAGGTTTACTCTGCGGCGGGCCTTCAACAGTATCAAAGATGATCACATCCTGCTCTGATCCCTGGAAACGATGAACCGTCGCCACTTTGATGCCGCGATCGCTGAGCCGCGTATCGCGCAATAGGCGATGGATAAGCCGAGCTTGGGCATTATACGGCGTGATAATACCCACGGATGGCGTCTCCATCACCGGTGCTATTCCAGGCGTAGGTACAGGTGGCGGTCCAGGTCGGCACTCTGCTGCCAGGCTGACGGCTATTAGTGCCGAGAGGAGATTAAAGCGGCTGTAGGATTCCCGTTCAGTGTAGCATGTTGCACCCAGTGGTCCCAAGTCATGCAAGGCCAGCACCTGGCCGGGGCCAGGCGGGCCGTCGCTGATCACTTGGGTGGTACGGACGACTTGCAAGTCATCCCGCAACTGATGGTTATAGAAAAGATCGTTAGGAATGGCCGCAATGGACGGATGCATCCGATATTGGGTACGCAACAGAACCAGCCGCCCGTCGGTAGCACCTTCGCCTTTGTCTACTCGCGCAATGATACCCGCCTCATCAAACACATCGCGTTGGAGCCAGGAGCGCACACTGTCTGTATCGGCCTAGGCAATAGGAGCTAACTGGCGGAAATCACCAAAGACGGCAACTCGTTGGCTTGCACGAGTTGCGACAAACGCACAATGGGGGATATAGGCCATGCTGGCTTCATCAATGATCACCGCGTCGAACTGGCGATTGTAGATCTCGGGCGCGATAGTCGATTTCGACAGGGTACAGCCCACCACGGTCGCAGCGCGTACGAGTTCCAGTTCTTTAGCTTGTAACTCGGCCTTGAGTGGCTCTAGCTCCTGCTTCACCTGATCAATCTGTCGGTGGAGTAGTGGATCGATCTCACCACCCTTGCGCGATTGTTTGATCAAGGTGTCTAGCTGCCGCTCTCGCGTCTCGATTTGCTCAACCAACTCGGGATTAGACCGACGGGCCATACCTCGTACATGTAACTCGGGATACTTTTCCAGATCGAGTGGTTTAGCTCCGCCGTACCGCAGCACTTGCCCCTGTGTATATAGTGTGGCCCCGCGCAGCATGTCAGCGACATTCATCATCGCCACATCCACTGCCGCATTACTGTGTGCGACCACTAATACTGTCTCACCGCGCTCGACCAATGCAGCCACCGTCAGTCCCAAGGTCCATGTTTTCCCTGTTCCTGGCGGTCCCCAGATGTAGGTGACGGATTGTCCTTGTACCCGCGCGACCGCCTCCAATTGGTCGGTGTTCAGCCGTGGTGGTCGGATGGCACGGGGGGCAATGGCTCGCAGCGCGGCCTGCGTGCTAATGTGGTCCGGCGTCGCTGGATAAAGTTGCTGATGCAATAGCGTGATAGCCAGCTCTTGGTTTGCGTCTGAAGTTACACACGCAGCACTCAGCCGTTCTTTCAGTTCTTCGAGCAAGAACCAGGGCGAAGTAAACAGAACTGCTGTCAGTATGGTCTCGCCCAGGTGAGTCTTCAACGCCAGAATAAGATCAAAGCCAGCAACTGAGACCAGCCACCCTGGATGCTTGCGGCCTTGATACTCGATATCTACCGGCGTATCATCAGGGAATCGTAACTCTGTATCGGCAGCAAAGGAGTAGACGTAGCGATCATCCCGGCGACCCAGGTAGCGTCCGTCGGTCAGGAAAGTCTTCTGCCCCCCATTCGTCCGCAGCGTCTTGATTTCTTCACTGAGGGCCTGCTGAAAATGATGTACATAACTGTTGAAGGTGGTAGGGGTAGGACTCACCACTGCTGGTCTGGTCGGCATCTGGGTAATGGTATCTCGAGGCCGCGCTGCTGTTGATGATGCCGTTGCGCCTGGTCGCACGCTAGAGAGCGCTTCGGCACTGAGCACGAATACGTCGAACTGATGAGCTTGTAAACACTCCCGAGCTGCCTCAGAGGTGATGCTCGCAGTCGGGAGGCCCGTCGCCAGGGCCACGATCTGTTTGGCCGGATACCGCTGCCCCTCGTACCGAACTGCCACTTTGTACACCGGGTTGCGATCCCAATTTTTCCAACTGGTCGTATGCTGTAGCTCCCGGTCGAAGCGTTTCATTGCTGCCTGAAGTGCCTGTCGGGTCGTTTGTGGGGTCATAGAAGCCAGGTTCCTTCCAGGGTCTGCGACAGCGTCTTTGCGCTGTGGAGCGTATAGGACCGGAATTATGCGGGTGCCTAATTCTATGCGGTGTAATCCATCTCTCCGCTCGTCCGCGCCACGTAGCGGAACCGGAGGATTTGACCGAACACCCGCAGACAAATACTTTCCAGCAACCGCCGGTTCTCCGTTCGCCGGAAGAGCCGTGCCAGGTCATCTGCTGGGCCAAAGTCGAGGACCAACACCTCGCCCTCTAGGGCCACCAGCTCGGCGGCCAGAATATACTCATATAAGCGACCAGCGCTTCGTGCGTGCAGTTCACCACGGACCTCCGGCCAACGTGCCTGCACTTCGTCTAAGGTCAGGGCAGACAAATCACGGCTCTTGGTGATGGCTCGCGGCGGCGGTGGCGGCACTGTGGGGGTCAAGGGTGGCGTTCCTTGCGGGTGCGACATCACTATTTTTGGGTGGGATGTTACTGGCGCTGTGCTCGTCTTCTTCTCACCCAGCATCAAGCGGGCGAGCGATCGTGCGCCCGCTTTACTCGCTGCACCGGTCGTAGCCATTCCCCACCCGGCATGGATACAGGCTGGACAGCCGTCCTGACAGGGACAGCGACTCAGCCGATCGGCGGCCATTCGTAGCCATTCGGCGGCCTGATCATAGCCTCGCCGCGTCAGATTACATCCCCCTTCGATAGCATCGTAAATTGTTAAACTCCCCACAGCGCGTCCGTGGGCATCGCTGGTCAGCCAGGCCGCGCCTGCGGCATCTCGAGAATCGGCCTGGCTGAACACCGGTAATAATGCAACCAGCAATCCTGCCAGCGCCTCTAGCGCTATTGAGATTTCATGGCCTTGCCGTGTTAACTCGTCTAACAGGGTCGGCGGCAAGTCCCACCAGATGGCTTCCGTGATGAGCGGACGCGGTACCAGTTGGAGGGCGATCTCACGTGGCTCCCCGCCCTTTTTGGGACGTTCCAGATATGAAGTCACCCGCTCGATCACCGTACACGCCCCCCACGTACAACTGAGGCCCCCGATCTGTTGCGTGGTGCGCGCATC
>JBBSEL010000108.1:0-7954 GCA_038239755.1 Chloroflexia bacterium
GCGCTGCCCGGCGAACAGCTTGGTCGCGCCGTGCGGCCCGGTGACGTTGCTCACGGCCTGGGCGGCCAGGGTGTCATAGTTGGGGGTCGAGCGCGGGCCGATGTTCACCGGGGGCACGCGCACGGTGGTACTCAGGACGGTGCTGGTGCCGCCTTCAACGCGGGTGACGCTGTAGGTCTGCGGTTCGCACCAGTTGGGGTCGGTCAGCGAGGTGATCTGGCCGACGTTGTACAGGAAGCTGTTGGGGCAGTTGTGCTGGGTGGTGAAGCGGAAATTGTAGTCAATATCCGCCTGCCCGTCGCCGGTGTTGTCGATCTTCAGTTGGTAGAGCACGTTGTCGCTGAAGGCATAGAAGTTGGGGCCGCCTTGCGGCTGTTCCAACGGGATGTAGTTGGCGACCATGGTGACCGTGTTGGTCATGTCAGGGCTGACGAAGGCGTACAAGTCGGTGTTATCGGCCTGGGGGTCGCTGGTGATGGACGGCGCTTCGCGGTGGCTGGAGGCCGCAGCGGGCAGCGCCAGGCCACCCACGACGAGCATCGCACAGGCCAGCAGCAAGAACGCGGTGACCATTACCAGTTGGGTGCCGAACTTGTCGCCGCCGCCCTTATCGCTCTGGAGCAAACTTTTTAAGCGTTTCTTAACGTTCATTATAAGCTCCTCTTTTGCTTGAATAGCAGGATCGTCATTCAGGTGATTCCCATCGTCGATGGGCCGACCGCCGGAGCGGTCCCGAAACAAGGGTACGCTCATCGATGGGCCATGGGCGTGGGCACCGCCGCGCACGGCGTGGGGAAGGTGTCGGCGATGAACGCGATCTTGGCGATCTGGCCGCGAATGGCCGGATTGTTGGGGCGGAAGTAAGGCCGCTGGAGGGCATCGCACGGTTCGCCCGGCCCGCCGCAGGGATAGCCGTTGATCAGGCCGTAGCACACGGCGGTGCTAACTTCGGAGAAGAAGGTGCTGCCGACCGGTACGTCGGCAAAGGCGGCGGTCTGCGGGGTGATATAGTTCCAGCCCGCCGCATTGACCACGATCTTGACCAACTGGCCGCGCGTGACGTTGTAGTACGGATGGAAGCAGGGCGCGCCGCTGGGGCAGACGGCTGGGTCGGTGTAGCCAGAGACGATGCCAAACTGCTTGGCGGCTTCGATGTAGTTGTAGAACGTGTTGCTGGCCGGGACATCGCTGAATGACGGTGTCGAGGGCGGGGGGAACAACGGCACGTTCAAGCCCAGCACAACAATCTTGGTCATCTGCGAACGGGTCGTGTTATTGTAGGGGCGGAAGGTTCCGTCGGGATACCCGGTGATCGCGCCCTTGCAGAACAGGTACTGCACGCCCTGATAGAAATAATCCGTCGGGCTGACATCGGTAAAGCTGATCGGGCAGACGGTGCGCGTGGGCGACGGCTGCGCGGTGGGGATGGGGATCGGCGTGAATGTTGGCTGCACGCTGCCCCCGGGCATCGCCAGGCCCCAGGCGGTCAGGATGCCGCCGTCTTCCTCGGTGGTGTCGTTAATTTCCAGGTGCCAGACCCCGAGCAGCGATTGGCCGGCGAGGGCCGAAAGCGGCTGGAGGGGCCGGAAAGACATGGTGCCCGGCGGGCAAACATCGCCCATCGCCTGGGCCGCCCCATCCGACAGGGTGAAGCCGGTGTTGCTTGGCAGCCAGTCATCACCCCCGCACGCATTGTTGAACAATTGGACGCGGGTGTTGAGCGGGCTGACCAGGTAGACGTTGAGGTCGCCGGGGAAGGTGTGGGAAATGGTGACGCTGACAACGTCCAGCGTGGTAATAAGCGAGACATCGGTGATGGTCAGGGCTGAGGTGACGGTGCCGGTGACGGGAAGCGTCTTCGGCACGTCCGTGCTGAGGTAGGTCGTGTTGGGTGCAGCCAGGGAGCGGGTGCTTGCCAGGGCGGCCAGGGTCGGTGGCTTACTCTGCGCCGCTACCCCGCTGGCAGCCAGGCCCAATCCTATCAGCAAGGCCACGCCCAGTAGCGCGAACCACCAGCGGATCGGTCCTTCCTTGTTAGCTATCATAATACGCTGTTCCTCTCTGCTATACGGTGACCCGTCGTTGTGTTCTTGCGATGCCAAATGCCCGCATACCGAGAGGTTGCGCAAAACCCGGTATAGGGGCCAACGGGGTTCGATTCAGCGCGGTGCTTATCCGATCATAGGCCCCCTTTTCTAGTCTAGAGACTGCTCGGTTAAATCCGGTTCACTTTATACCGTACCTTGTATACCCCATAATAGTACCCCTGGATTGCTATTACCGAGGCACTTTACTTAGGGTGGCGTTTTTTATTTTGACTAGAGATATTATAGAATCTTTATACAAAACACATAGTCGAATATTTTTGATAACTTACGGTGGGGATCGCTTGCTTAAACAAAAGCCATCTTATACAGGCTGTATGCTGCGGTTGGGGGCCGCGCGGAATTGCAAAGCGGCGTGGGGTTTGCTACAATGCGGCAGGCAGACGGTGCGGGGCGGCGAACGTGCGCGACCTATCCCCCCGAAGTTGGGAACAGAAAGGAAGTTCGGTCATGGCAGCGAACGATGCAGTCACCGCGTTTCGGGATCTGGTGACGAAGTATTCCTACAAAGAGGAAGGCCAGAACCTGCTGACCAATATCACCTTTTTCGTTGGGGCGGGCTTCTCCAAGTCCTGGGACCACACGTCCCCGACGGGCAACGAGCTATTCACCTTCACCAAAGACTTTATCGACCGATCAGCGCCCGATGTCGAAGTGGACGAGTTGCTGACCCAACCGGGCTACCCGACGCTGGAAGACACCGCGCCCGCCAAGTTCAAGGAACTGGTCTATAACATCAGTATGCAGCTCAAGTATCCGGGCATCCGTACCCGCTACATGGACGAGAGCAGCCTGACCATTGTCCTGAACGAGATCAAGGCGTTGGTGCTGCGGCGCTTTGAAGAAATCACCACTGTGCCCTACTATGACGAGGCCCAGGGCGGGTTCGTCTTACCGGCGCAGATGACCCCAGAGCAGCAGGCGATTATCGACTTCTATGCCTGGTTGTGGAGCCAGAAGATCGGGACGGAAGGGATGCCGCGCGGCGTTCATTATGACTTCCTCTCCACCAACTACGACTATCTGATCGAGGTCATCCTGGATAACATCGTCCCCGGCGAACGGATGCTGCGCAACACCTATCGCGGGGTGACGCCGGTGGCGCTGTGCGGGCAGCGGAACAAGAACGTGGTGCAGGATTACTGGGCGGTCAATACCCTGCTCAAGATCAACGGCGGCTTTGAGGTGGTCCCCACCCCCAGCGGCTATCATTTCGACTATCGCCAGCGGTCGTTTGACGAGGTGAAGCAGGCCCCGCCGGAACTGATGCTGCCCTCACGGGAGCAGAACTACACCAGCCCCTACTTCTCCTCGATCTTCCCCAAGGCCGTGCGCCTGCTGCAAGAAAGCCGCATCCTGGTCATCATCGGCTACAGTCTCTCGGAAGACGACGCGCTCCTGCGCTTCCTGATCCGCCAGTTTGCCGAAGACCTGCGCGATGTTTACGGCAAGTACATCTTCTACGTCGGCTACGAGGAGCAGGATGTGCTGGTCGGGCGGCTGCAAAACTGCTTCCGCTACCTCAACTATATGGATGCGCGGAACATCTACGCCTATTCCGGCGGCTTCATCGAGTGGATCAAGGACATCCTCGCCGGAGCATAAGCGGCAGCCGAGGAACGGGGGACGGGGCGCGGGTACAAAAAGCCCGCGCCCCGCTGTGTTATTGCAGCAGAGGCGCGGGCGGGGTCGTTGTTCGGCGCGGGGGGGTTAGGACTGTGCCCGGATCAGTTCGCGCAGGGGGCGGTAGCCGATCACCTGCACTCCGGCCTGCCGGATGTACTCGCGCCACGCCGGATTCTGGCAGACGGCGAGATTGCCCACCCGGCTGGGCCAGTCGAGGGCCAGGGCGCGCAGTTCGGGGGTGTCTGCCGATGGGTGGAGGAGCAGCATGGTCAGGCCGGGCTGGAGTTCATCGATCTCTTGCTGCGCCCTGGCGAGTTGGTCCGACGGGTCGTCGTCCAGCGGCAGGGCGCGGATATCGTCAAACAGGGGGTAGCCCTGCTCCTCCAGTTCGCGGCTTAAGCGCAGGCCATGATCGGTCAGGTCCAGCAGGAACCGTTCCTTCTGCGCCCCGTCCTCGCTGATCCGGGCGAACAGCAGCGGCACCTGGTTCTCCAGCGCCACATCGACATAGGATTGGATGAACGGGGGCCGGGCCAGCGTGCCCATGTGGGTATCGACATGGGTGAAGTCGATCCCGGCCTGCCGCGCCCGCGCGATCTGCGCTCGCAACTCCGCCGCCACCGCTTTGGGGTGGGCCTGGGCCTCCACTGCGTCGCCCCGGTCGTGGAAGTAGCCCTGGGTGTCGAGCAACCCGGTGGCGGGGTCGCGGGTGGAGATTGGCCCCCAGCGGTAGGATGCCCACTCGGCGTTGAGGGTGAGATGCACCCCTATATCCACCGCCGGGTGGTCGGCACAGAAGGCGGCGACGTGGGCGAACCAGGGGCAGGGCACCATCACCGCCGCCGACGAGAGCAGGCCGAATTCTAGCAGCTCGGCATAGGCGGGCAGCGTTGCCTGGCACATGCCGATATCGTCGGCGTGGATGATCACCACCCGATCGGTTGCTCCAAATCCGAGTTTCTTTAGCGCCGGATTCATCGATAGCTCCTCTATGCGTGGTTTGTTGGCGTGTTGCGCCAACCTGCCTTCACGGCTCGGTGGGAGCGGCTTGGCTCAGTCGGTGGGCGAGGCCGCGCCTGCATGGGCGGGTCCGGCCTCGGCCAGTTTCTCTTCCAACCAGAGCGCCGCCAGGGCTTCGACGCTGGCCCCTTCCCGCGTGGCAAAGGCGTGCATCCGCGCCACCATCGCCGGGCGCATCCGCACCTGGAGGATCACGTCCTCGGCAGGGGGAGGCGCGGCAGGCGGGGTGGCGGCAGGCGGGGGGTGCGGATGGGGGTGGCGGGGGTTGTCCGTAGGATCGGTCATTGGTTGGTTCCTATCTCGCGCAACAGCGAGGCGGGTACCCAGGTGGGCGGGGCCGTTGGTTGATCGACCGGGCGCACGGCGACCTGCACCTGCCCCGCCGTCACTTTGGCATCGACCAGCAACACCTGGCCGCCACCGTCGGTGCGCAGGGCGCGGTCGCGCAGGTAAAAATCGTCCACCCAGCCGATGGTGGCGGGGAGGAGCAGGGGTTGGATTTTGAGCCAGGTGCCGCGCTGCTCCAGCACCCGCGCCAGGAACCCGTCGGGCACGCGGCCCACGACGGTGGTATCCTCCGGCGTTTGCTGGAGCGGCACGGCCAACAGCGCCCGCAGCCCATGATCGTCCCGCCCGCTGACCAGCACCACCGGGCCGGTGGTGACCAGCGGCGGCGGGGGCAGGGTGGGGGCAGGCGTGGGTGGGGTGGCCTGCCCCTGGCGCAGGCTGATCAGCCCTAGAAAGCTGATCAGCCCGGCCAGGAGGAGCACGCCCACCGAGGCAATGATACGCCGCCTTACGGGCATGTGCTGGGGTTGGCCGATCCCTTGGTCACGTTGGTCGAGATCGTGCCGCACCAGGCGCCCCCGTTGCCCTGGCGATGGTACACCTTGTCATACTGGGTGCTTGCCAGGTTGTAGGAGGTCTGGTCGTAGACGGTTTCGACCCCGCCGACGATGCTGAGGTAGCGCACCGACTCCGCGCCGGTGTTGTTCAGGAAGCCGCTGGCGATGTCCATCACATAGTAGCCGTGGGCGGCAATCGTCGTGCTGGCGGGGATCTGCTTGGGTGCGCCGCCGCCCGCCGCCACGTCGTCCAGGTACAGCCCACTCAGATCGATGGCGCTGCTCGTCGGGTTATACAGCTCGATCCATTCGGTGGTGTACAAGGTCTGCGGGGCCATCAGGTATTCGTTGATCACCACCGAGGACGGACCCGCCGGGGTGGGGGTCGCCGTGGGGGTGTTGGTCGGCGTGCGCGTCGGCGTGCTGGTCGGCGTGCGGGTGGGGGTGTTGGTCGGGGGCACGACGGGCGTGTTGGTCGGCGTGCGCGTCGCGGTGCGGGTGGCGGTGACTGTCGGGGTCGGGGTCCCGCCCGCCCCGTAGGCGACATAGGTGCGCGTGCCGCTATCGTAGGTGATCGTGTACCCAGCCCCCGTGCTGGTGGTATGGAGTACCACGTCGCCGTTGCTGTTGAACGTGCCGGTGTAGTCGGTCAGGGTGGTGCCGTCGGCCTGGTGCGGGTCGCAGGGGTTGTTGGCGAGGAAGATATCCGCGCCGGTGCCCCGGTCGTTGACCAGCGTCCGCAGGGCGCTGAGCATCCGGTTGCTGGGGTGCCCATAGGTGTTGGAGCCGCAGGAGACGAAGACGCTTTCCGGCTTCAGCGTACTCAGATACGGGCCGCTGGAGGAGTGGTCGCTGCCGTGGTGGTTGGCCCGCAGCGTATCCACATCCCCGAAGAGGGTGGTCAGCTTGGCTTCAATATTATTATAGGTATAGCCGTCAACGCTGGTGTTGTATTCGCCGTCCGAGTCGCCCGCCGTGGCATACTTCCAGGTGCCGTAGCCGACCGACAGCGCAATCGAGTAGTCGTTCTCCGACGGTGGCCCGCTGCCGCCCTGCGTCGAGTGGTCGCCACTGACCGGGGTCACGCCGTCCACCTGCAAGGTGTCTTTGCCGTTCGCATTGAGAACGGTCGCGCTCACGCCCGTCCCCAGGTTGATGGTCGGCCACGCGGCAGAGTTGGTGATCGTGGTGACGTGGCCCTGGATATTGGCGCGGTCGGCTTGCCCGGCGGGGCCATAGAGCCAGCAAATCAGGCGGCGGCTCGTCTGCGAGGTGGTGCCGGTGTTGTGCCAGGCGATCTCGTTCGAGGGGGTCGTTGTGGTGCCGACTTCGCAGACCCCATTGCTGTTGGTATCCACCCAGGTGCCATCGTCGCGGTCGAAGAAGGTGCCCACGGTGAACCCTAGCCCGGCAGGGGTGAGCAACTGGTACAGCCCGTTGCCATAGGTGGCCGTATCGCCGGGGACGGCGGCGTAGCCGATGTGGTCCAAGTGGTGGTGCGAGACCATCACATAGTCGAGAGCCACCGGGTTGGACCCGGTGCCGCAGATGGTGCGGATTTTGGCCCCCACCTGGTAGGCTTTGGTGCCGGTGCCGGTGGTGTTGAAGGAGGTTTCCCCCAGGTCGATCAGTAGCGTCTTGCCGGTGGGGCCGACGATCAGTTGGCTGTCGCCCTGGTCCACGTCAAACCAGTAGACGCTGACCTCGCCCGGTGTCCAGGTGCCGCCGCTGCCGCTCGAACAGGCGACAGCCCCCGTGGCGGCGGCGGGGGCGGGCTGCAAGCCGTGTACGAGCAAGACCAGTGCGCCTAACAGCAGGCCGGGTAGCAGCCGGGCCACCCAGCGGCGGGTTCCAGAGCGTGGGCCGGATCCACCCGCCTGCCGTCCGGATCGGGGCAGCAAAAAACCTGAGGGTGTTGCCATAAATATATTCTCCTCTCCACCATAGACCAGCCCCCCACAAACACCCCGCGACCCGCGTCCGGCGACGTGCTTCCGCCGTCGCCGCTGCGATCCGCTCTCGGTGCGCACCCCAAACCGGTGCTTCGGGACTGGACGCCCTTATTATACCCGCTTTTGCTGACAAAACACTGACAACCCTCCGGCTTGCTTATATGGCACTATCTCCGGTGCCCATTGTAGGATACGGCGCTGTCCATTGATGGTCGGGTATTCGCAATATTGGGGTGGTTCGACCATCCACGGGCGGAGCCGTGTCCTAGACCGGGCATTAAACCGGCGGATCCGATCGCCGGGTCTGCCGGGTGCCCGCCCACCCCCGGGGGTGCGACCAAGGGGCGCCCCCCCAGGCGGTTGGGGGGGGGTGGTGTTTGGGGTGGCCGCCGCCCCGCCGCACCGC
>JBBSEL010000109.1:0-7939 GCA_038239755.1 Chloroflexia bacterium
CCCCGACCAGGGCCGACACATCGGTCGGCCCCTACCAAAGAAAATGTATAAACCCTGTGGAATCGGGAATAAAGTTAGCTCATTTCATCGCTATGGGTACAATATGTGCGCCAACTTTTTGACGCAGTGCCCAACCCAGGAATGCGCCCGGCCCGGATCGTAATCCGGGCCGGGCGGGTGATGGTCGATTCGTTTCGTTTCGCTATTGCAGGTCGGTCGCTACCTCCGGTCCGGTGCGGTCGGAGGTGTCCGGCACAGTGCCCCCGCTGAGGTTGAGCAGGAACCAGTCGCTGCCATTCCCGCCGGTGAGGCGGTCGGGGCTGCTGTCGTCAAACACGGTCTGCCCCGCTCCCGCCCCGCGCAGGATCGTCGTGCCGTTCAGGCCGCCGGGCACCGTGCCATTCAGGTGGTTGATCCGATCCTGGTAGCCCCGGTCGGTGCGCCCCCATTCCGGCTGGATGGCGCAGAGCAGGGCTTGCAGGTTGGCCGGGATACGGGTCTCGTAGCTGCTGCTGCCCGCGATCAGCAGATCCTCGCCGTTGCCGCCGGTGAGCGTATCTTGCCCGGCCCCGCCGATCAAGATGTCGCGGCCATTGCCACTGGTCAGGGTATCGTCGCCTGCCCCGCCGATGAGGATGTTCGGGCCGTCCCCGGCGCTCAGCCGGTCGTCCCCGCCGCCGCCAAAGAGCACGCTGAGGCGGTTAATATCGGGATCCACGGTAATCGTATCATTACCGTCGCGGCCATCGGCGATGAGGACGCCGGTCGGGGCGAAGCGGCCCAGGGAGAGGCCGTTCAGCTTGACCTGGATGCGGTTATCGGCTTCCAGGAACTGGATGGTGTCGTTGCCACCGGTGCCGAGCACGAGCAGGTCGGTCTTGGCCGGATTGCAGGGGTCGGGCACCAGTTGTGCGCCGCTGGGTGGGGTCGCCGTCGGAGTCTGCGTCGGCGTGTTTGTTGGGGTCGCTGTCTGGGTCTGCGTCGGCGTACTCGTCGGCGTGTTGGTCGCTGTTGGCGTCTGCGTCGGCGTGTTGGTCGCCGTCGGGGTCGCCGTCGGGGTGTTTGTTGGGGTCGCCGTCGGGGTGTTTGTTGGGGTCGCCGTCGGCGTGGTGGTGGCGGTGGGGGTGTTCGTCGGCGTGTTCGTCGGCGTGTCGCTGGCCGTTGGCGTCACAGTTGGGGTCTGTGTTGGCGTGTGGGTTGGCGTGGCAGTCACGGTAGGCGTCTGCGTCGGCGTAGCTGTCGGCGTGTCGCTAGCCGTTGGCGTCACCGTCGGAGTATTCGTCGGGGTGGCGGTCACGGTAGGCGTCTGCGTCAGCGTAGTCGTTGGCGTGTCGGTGGTCGTTGGCGTCACCGTCGGTGTATTCGTCGGGGTGGCGGTCGGCGTATTCGTCGGGGTGGTGGTCGGGGTATTCGTCGGCGTAGCCGTTGGCGTGGTGGTCACGGTTGGCGTATTCGATGGCGGGGGCATCGGCGTACTCTGCCCGCAGGAGGGGAACTTGAACGAGGCGATGCGCGTGCTCCAATTAAACGCGCCGTTGGCGGGAAGGTATTCGGTGGTATACCAGAAGGTGCAGTCGTCGCTGGGGTCGATCTGCATGGCGGAGTAGTCGCCCCACCGGCTCAGGCTCGACCCCGTCTGCGAGCCAGGTCCGGCCATGATCGTGCTTTCCCCTTGCGTCATCGCGCCGAGCGCATCGCCGGACAGGCGGCCCGTATAGCGGATCTCTGGGTGGAGGGTGCTGCTGGAAACGCTGAACCCCAGCGCCATATCTCCGTCCCTGTCCATCGCGAGGCTGCCCATCCACCGGTAGTTGGCGTCGGGTGCGTAGGTGCCCTGTTGAAAGATGGTGGGGGTCGTGCCGGGGCTGCGGATTTCATACCAGCGCACGCCCACCGCCGCGCCTGCGGTCACCGAATGATTAGTGACGAGCGCTTCGTGATCGCCGTAGTTGCGATAGGCCAGGCGGTACATCAACCGGTCAGCAAGGCTGTCCAGGCGCTGCGTGGTGCCGGACTGGGGGATGCATGTGCCGCCGCCACAGGCTTCGCCGAAGGCCGCCACCGCCAGGGTGGTCGGCCCCAGGAAGGTCGAGTTGGCGGGGGTCGTCCAGTCCACATGGAACTTCCAGAGGGCCAGCCTGTCGGCGGCGGACCCCAGGCTGAGGATGTAGTTCGGTGCCCCGGCGGGGGGTAAGCTCGCCCCGTCCAAATCGGACGGCAGCAGGCCGCCGAAGGCGGTACTCGTGTCGAAGCACTGCTGGGTCGCCGCCTGCGCGGCGAGCATACGGGTGCGGTCGAACGCGCAGATCTTGGCGCCCAAGTAGGCAGTACCGCTACCATTGAACATATTGTAGGTCACGTAGTAGGCGTCGGGCCACACGCCCATCTTGGGGTAATCATTGAAACTTGTTCCGTAGGAGAACGCATAGCGGTTGTAGGCCCCGGTCGGGTCCGCAGTCTGCGAGACGGCGACGCACTGCAAGTAGGGCGTGGTACTCACCGAAAACTGGCTGATGACCCAGCGATCTGCGATGCGATCGTACACCACGATCGGGTCGCCGTCGTTGTTCGTCTGGCACCCCCCGCCGAAGCCCGTCCATAAGGTATTGATCGGGACCGGCCCGTAGAGCGTCGTGCCAGTCTTGTTGAAGATAGCGAAGTCGCTGTTAACGATCTGTATATAGTGGTTCGGGCCGACCGCGCCGTTCGTGTCGGGGGGCGCGGAGTTGACCGTGAAAGCGCCCTGCGGCCCGGTGAAGCCCTGTCCAATGCCGAGAATGTTCAAGAGCGGGGCGGGCATGAGCAGGGGACTGACCCGGTTTTGCAGCACCGGGTCCTTGAGCGGACCTGGAAGCCGGAAGATGGGCAGCTTTCCTTGATCATGTTCGGCTCGGGGCTTGGCCTGGGCGGGCGCGGGGGGCATACTGGTCAGCGGGGGGGAAACGTCATGCTTGACTTCCTGGCTGACGATGGGGCCACGCCCTGGGCCGCCGGGCGATGTGGGGTCGGCGCTGCCGCTGTTGACGGCTCCGAGAATCGTGCCTGCCGGAGCCATCGGCCCCCCGCCCGGCCTGGCGGGGGTCGCGCTTTGCGCCAGCGTCAGGCTACGGGCCAGGCCCGCTATCACCAGCAACAGGGCCAGGGCTAATAGGGGCCGCATGACCTGATGGAACCTTTTCATATCCATTACTCCTCTTTCCTCTCCTCATTCGCTGGGGTTGTGTACGGCAGCACGCCTAATCCGCGTCCCCCTTGCTGCTCCCCGGCAGTGGCTCTTCTCGCGCTCGCTCCCCAGGCGGCGCGAGGCCCAACCGACTCTACATGCAGCCCCGTCGGGGATAGGGCAGAACGAACGGACACGGACATGGTCAACCTCCAGGGACGGTTGGGTTTAGCTACCCCTACCTTCCCGCAAGGCGGCCATGTCCGTCCAGTTTCCCCTATGCTGGGGCTGTTAGTAGAACAGCCCGCGATATGAGGACCATTCGGTTGCTAAGGTCCGGTGCCCTACGCCGTGCGGCTCTCCAACCGGGCCAGAGCCAGCGTACGCCGCGTAGCGAGCCACCGATCCACGCTCGCGGGCCAGGGCTGCGGGAGGAACAGGAAGATCAACGCCGACCCCGCCAGCCCCACATTCCCCATAAAGGCGTGCACCTCAATATCCACCTGGAACCCTTGCAGCGCCCAGAAGTTGTGCATCACCAGTGTGACCGGAATGAGGAAGAGCACCACTGCGGCCACACCCAGGCGGGGCTGGAACCCCGTCAGGAGACTGGTGCCGCCGATCATCAACAGCGCGCTGGCGATGACGACCAGGAAGGCCGGTACCCCCTTCGACGCGGCGTAGCCGGCGGTCGCCCCGAAGTGCAGCAAATTATTGATCCCCGCGCTCAGGTACATCCCGCCCACCAGGAGGCGACCGAGGAAAAACGCGATCTGAGTGGCTTGGCCCTTGACCATCATCTGAGTTGCTCCTTTTATCTAGCCGCCTTGCGACAGCCTATCATCTCTGCCCATCGCGCGCTTTGCCTCTGGGCAGAACCGCTCATTCCCGTCAATACTGGTGCCCCGGCGGTGGCTCCTCTGGCGCAAACTCCCCAGGCTGCGCGAGGCCCAGCCGGCCTTGCAGGAAGGCAAACATTGAACATATGTCCCCGAAACTCGCCATTTCGTGGCTGCCCGGCGCTTCCAACGATGCGCACCACACCGGCTGCCCCTCGTCATCCCACGTGCGCCACATCCGCAGCATGTAGGATAGATAGCGTGTATCGAGGTCTGCTTGTGCGTACATGGTTGCCCTCTCCCGTCCCGCCGTGTTGGACCTAGCATAGCAGGCGATCGTCAGGAAATCGTCAGGAGATCGTCAAGAAACCCACCAGATTCGACCCAAGATCCGCCCGACCGCCAGGAGATCGTCGGGAAACCCGCCGGGGTCGCCGCGCCCGCCCAACGGCGGATTGCACAAACACCTGGCGCGTAGTATGATACGTGTAGGCGGCCCCCCTGTAGTAGAAAGTTCATGTATGCCCCCGCTCCGCACCTTCTTCCTCGGCCCGTTCCAGGTCACCCACGCTGATCAGCCCGTCAATGGCTTCGAGTCCGATAAAGGACGTGCCCTCCTGGTCTACCTCCTCATTGAGGCCGACCGCCCCCACCGCCGCGAGGCGTTGGCCGCGCTCCTCTGGCCGGAGCAGACCGATTCGGCAGCCCGGCAAAGCCTGCGCCAGGCGCTCTACAATCTGCGCCAGACCCTGAGCCGGGCGCAGGCCGAGGGCAACGCGGCCACGCTCCGTGGCGATGATCCCGCCCCCGACCCACTCCTGGTGACCCGTCAGACCGTGCAACTCAATCCGGCCAGCGACATCTGGTGCGACGTGACGCACTTCACCCGCCTCCTCGCGGCTTGTACCGCGCACCGCCAGCACCGCGCCGGGCATTCCGACCGCTGCTCGGAGTGCCTGGAACGTGTCCACCAGGCGACCGCCTTGTACCGGGGTGATTTCTTGCAGGGCTTCCTGGTGGATGATAGCCGTGAATTTGAGGAGTGGCTGTTGCTGGAACGGGAGACGCACCATCGCCAGATGCTGCACACTCTGACCCACCTGGCGGATTATTATGAGGAGATCGGCGAGCACGAGCCTGCGCTGCACTTCGCCTGGTGGCAACTGAAGCTGGAGCCGTGGCACGAAGAGGCCCACCGCCAGGCCATGCGGCTGCTCTCGCGCACGGGGCAGCGCAGCGCCGCGCTGGCCCAGTACGAAGCGTGCCGCCTGGCCCTGGCCGACGGGCTGGGGCTGGATCCCGCCCGCGAGACCTCCGCGCTCTATGAACGCATCCGCGATGCCGACCCCGACTCCGGCGACAGCCTGGCCCCCCCGGCGGAACCTCCGGCGGCGGGCCGCCCTTTCTACCCACGGGCGGCAACCCCGCTGATCGGGCGCGAGGCCGAGGTAACCGCGGTGGTCGAGCAACTCCTGCGCGCCGATGTCCGGGTGCTCACCCTCACCGGACCGGGCGGCACCGGCAAGACGCGCATCGCGCTCCAGGCCGCCGCCGACCTGCACCCGCAATTCGCCCAGGGGGCCTGCTTTGTGAACCTTGCGCCCATCACCGACCCCGCCCTGGTCGCCTCGGCCATCGCCCAGACCCTGGGAGTCAAAGAGCGGCCCGATCAGACGGTGCTGGAGGGCCTGATCGCCCACCTGCAAGGCGAACAGACGCTGTTGCTGCTGGACAACTTCGAGCAGGTCACGGACGCCGCCCCGCTCATCGCCCAACTGATCGGAGCCACCACCGGGGTGAAAGTGCTGGTCACCAGCCGGGTTGCGCTGCGCCTGCGCGGCACCCACGAGTTCCCGGTGCTGCCGCTGGCGCTGCCCGCCCGCCAGCACCTGCCCGCCCTGGACCGCCTGATCGGCTACGAGGGCATCCGCCTGTTTGTCGAGCGTGCCGCCGCCCTCAAGCCGGGTTTTACGGTGACGGCGGACAACGCCGCTGCCATCGTGGAGATCTGCCATCGCCTGGACGGCTTGCCCCTGGCGATCGAACTGGCGGCGGCGCGCATCAAGGTGTTGCCGCCCCAGGCGCTGCTCACGCGGCTGCAAAGCCGCCTGGCCCTGGTCGCGGGCAAAGACCGCGACGTGCCTACCCGCCAGCAGACGCTGCGTAACGCGCTCGATTGGAGCTATAACCTGCTCACCCCCGCCGATCAAGCGCTTTTCCGGCGGCTCGCGGTGTTCCAGGGCGGGCGAACGCTGGACGCGATCCAGGTAGTGTGTGCGCCGCCCGATGGCGTGATCGACTCGCTGGATGGCGTTGAGGCGTTGGTCAGCGCGAGCCTGTTGCAGCAGCGCGAGGGTCAGGGGGCGGATCTGCGCTTCTGGATGCTGGAAACCATCCACGAGTATGCTGGTGAGAAGCTGCGGGAGAGCGGCGAGGACGCGGCGCTATGCCGCCGCCATGCCCGCTACTTCATGACCTTCGCCGAGCAAGCCGCGCCGCACCTGAAACAGGGCGACCAGGCGCGCTGGCTGGAACAGGTGGAGGCGGAAAACGACAACCTGCGCGCCGCCTTTCGCTGGGCGCGCGAGGGTGGGGAGGCGGGTGATAGCGAGGCCGCCGAGACCGGCCTGCGCTTAGCGATTGCGCTGGAGCGGTTCTGGCAGGTGCGCGTCTACGTGCGCGAGGGCTTGGAACAGACGCTGGGGGTGCTGGCGATAGGTCGGCCCGGCGGGGCCATTCGGGCCAGGGCGCTCCGCGTAGCCGCGACTCTGGCCGATGTACGCGGCGAGTATCCTACCGCGCACGCGCTGTTGACCGAGAGTGTGCAAATCTGGCGCGCATTGGGCGATACGCGGAGCCTCATTGATACGCTCCATAGCCTGGGCATCGTGCTCTACAATCATGGAGACTATGTGCAGGCACGCGCCTTATATGAAGAAAGTTTAGGGCTGGATCAAGAGGCCGGAGATCGCAAGACCGCGCTCCACAACCTGGGGCTGATCGTCTATGAGCAGGGCGAGTTTACATTCGCGGGGGCGCTCTGGGAGGAAGCCATGGCGCTCGAACACGCCCTGGGCGATACGCGGCGGGTGGCGCTCATGCTGGCGAACCTGGGGCTGGTGGCCTGCGCGCAGGGCGACTATGCCTTGGCCCTGGCCCGGCACCAGGAAAGCCTGACCATCCGGCAGGCGTTGGGCGCGAAGTTGGGTATTGCCTATAGCCTGGAAGGGCTAGCCATGCTGTATCGCGCGCTGGGAAGCGCGGAGAAGGCGGCGCGGCTCTGGGGGGCGAGCCTGGCCCTGCGGGACACGATCGGCACACCCGTCCCGCCCATTGAACAGACCCGTTACACCCGCGAGATGGATCGGGTTCGCCTCCAGCTTGGCGCTGCCGCGTTTGACCGGGCGTACACCGAGGGCCGCACCATGCCGAGCGATCAGGCCGTCGCTGACGCCCTTGGCGCGCCCGTAGGCAACGTACCCCAACCCATAGCGGGCTAGCAGCAGTACTGTTCAAATAAGCCGTTTGCTGCACCACAGAGAGCACAGGAACACAGAGATTCCCTTCGCGTCTTTGCCAATCTTTGCGTCTTTGCGTTGTCGTTCCGTCGTATTTGAACAGCATTGCGGCTAGCAGGGCAGGGTCCGCAACAGGTCCGGTCTGTGCGGCCCGGCAAGATCAGTGCTGGGCGAGACTGCGGATGAACCAAAGCCCGTCTCATATAGTACCCTCTATAGAGCGATCGGTAATGACGGCCAGGATGGGCACAGGCGAGCGGCCTTTGCTGTGAGGGAGGTTCGTAATGCGTATTAGCGGGTACGGAGTTTTGCGGGGCATCGGAATGGGGGTGCTGGTGTTCAGCCTGGGCGTGCTGGCGCTGGGTGCCCTGGTGGCGGGTCGCAGCGCGGCCCGGCAGGCGACCGGCTCTGGTATTGAC
>JBBSEL010000110.1:0-7938 GCA_038239755.1 Chloroflexia bacterium
CTCGGTCGGCAAGAGGGCCGTGTTGGTCGGGACCGGGGTCGGCGCGCTGGTGGGCGGTACTGCGGTGTTGGTCGGCAGCGCCGCGAAGGTCGGGCGGGGCGGTGCCGGGGTCGCGGTGGGCAACAGGGGCGTGTTGGTCAGCGCGGGCGGCACCGGGATCGGCGTTGGGGTCGGGGTTGACGCGCCCCCGCAGCCGCTCAGGCTCACGACCAGGAGGAGCAGCCCGGCGAGTAGCTGGCGGGGGCCGCGACGATGCGGGGGAGGTGCTGCGGTGCGGCGGTGCATAGGGACCTCGATTAAGGTTGGATTAACAACAGCCCTGCTATAGTAGCAGACGGACGCTAGCGCGTCAAGGGTGAAGGTTTTAGAGAACTATATCCTACAATGGGCAGCGATGTTGCGGACCCTCTCAAGCACCCGCAGATTGACGGGCTGCGAGGGCGTTGCTATAATGGCCTGGGTCCGCGTCCCCGCCCTGCGTCCCCGGCTGATTGATTGCTATTACACAGGAGACGTGTTCAATGATGACCGAGTTCCAAATCCGCAAGATGGATGTGCTCTTCGATGCCTATGATGGCAACAAAGATGGCTACCTGGAAGCGACTGATTTTGACCGCCCCGCCGAGCGCTTTGATGCGCGGATGGGGACGACAGGACCCGGCGAGCGGCCTAGTGCCTGGTGGCGCGGGTTCTGGCAAGGGATGACCCCGCTGGCGGATAGCGATGGGCGGGTCAGCCGGGCGGCGTGGCTGGCTTATCTCGACGGGGTGTGGAGTGACCCGGCCACGTTTGATCAACTGATCCAAGGCGGGGTCAGCCTCTATATCGCGGTGGTGGATACCAACGGCGATGGGATGTTGAGCCTGGACGAGTACCGGCACCTGTTCTATGCCCTGTCGCTGGATGAAGGGATGGTAGACGACATCTTCCCTCGGCTGGATGCCGATGGCGATGGTTACCTGAGCCGGGAAGAATTGGCCCAGCGGGTGCGCGAATTCTACGACAACGATCCCGACGCGCCGGGCAACTGGCTGATGGGGGCGTTCTAAGCTGCGCTGGACGGAATTTCACCACGAAGGGCGCGAAGAGCCGGTCTTCGCGCCCTTCGTCCATTTCATCGCGGCCCCCTAATGCAGCGCCGTTTCCATCGCCCGCTGAGCGAGGCCCCAGATGAAGAAGCAGGCCACGGTGTAGAGCGCGGTGGTGAGGCCGGAGCTGCGGTTGCGGGTGAAGGTGTAGACCAGGGGCAGGGTGGCGATGACCGAGAGGCCGTAGAGCACATGTAGTTCGGGCCGACCGGGGGCGCGCGCCCCGACCAGCCAGAGGATGAAGCCGTCTAGCCCCTGGACGATGAACAGCCCCTCGGCAATCGCCAGCACGCCCCACAGGTTGCCGCCGGGGGGCCGGCGGGTCAGGAAATGGTACCCGGCAAACACGCCCGCCAGGAGCGCGTAGATCGAGACCATGTTCGACAAGATCTGGTGGCTTTGGAGGATCAGGTCCATCAGTGGGCCACGCTGCTGGCGAAGGGAGCCTGCCCCAGTCCTTCGTGCCCCCGGTTCCAGGCGGGCCACGCGCCCTCGCCCTGGAGTTGGAGCTTGTCGGGCGCGGCCAGATCGAGCAGGTAGAGGTGGGTGGGGCCGAGGTCGCCCTCTTTGCCCGGCGTGCAGGTCCATTCACTGTAGGCCAGGGCAAGCTGGTGGCCCGGCCCCGGTGCCCAGCTTAGGCCCATCAGGTGGACGTGATGGTCGTCGGTTTCGGGCAGGGGCAGGGCGGTGATGTGCCCGGTCAGGGTGTCGATGATCGTCACGCCGCCGTAGCTGGCACAGGCGCTGCTGTGGGCCTGGTCGCCCACGGCGATGTAGCGGGCGTCGGGCGACAGGTCGAGGCTGACCAGCCCGTTGCCCCGGCCCGGCAGCCATTCGTGCAGCGCGCCACTGGCGAGGTCGGCAGCCATCAGGCGCATCCCGTTGCCGCTGGCCCCCACTTCGCTGCCCCGCGCTCCGTAGAAGAGGATCGCCCCGCTCGCATGGTAGAGCAGGCCGGTGCCATACCAGGCGGCGGGGGGGTCCTTTGGCTCATGGGTCAGTTGGCGGTCGCCGCCGCCCGGCGGGTAGGCCAGCAGCCAGACGTTGCTGTCGCGCCAGACGGCGATCTGCTGGCCGCTCGGCAGCCAGGCAGGGGCGCGGCCCAGGCCCAGCGCCTCTTCTTGCCCGGTCGTCAGCGTCTTGACGACCACGGTTTCGGGTCCCACCCCATCGCGGCTGAAGGCCACGCGGTCGCTGTCGGCGTTCCAGGCCGGGTCTTGCCCCGGTCCCAGGGTGGTCAGCTTCTGCGTATCGAAGTCATAGACCGCGAGTTGGACCTGGGTGATCGCCCCGGTCGGCTCGATGGTATAGAGCAGCTTGCGGCCCGACGGTGCCCAGCGGAGGTGGCTGGGGGCCGCGCCGCTGCCGGTGCCGCTGGGGTCGGCCACCAGGACGGTCACGGTGGTCGTGTTGGCGGGCCGGGCCACGATCTGGCGGTTCGCCACGTAGATCAGCATCCCGCCGAGGTTGGGGGCAGGCGGCAGGGCGGTGGGGGTTGGTGACGCGGCGGGGGTTGGGGGCACCGGGGTTGCGGGTATTGTGGTGCTGGGCACCGTCGCCGTGGCGGTGGCCGGGGCGCTGGTGGCGGAGGGGAGCAGGCCCGGTGTCATCGCCGCCCCCACGGTCGGGGTCGCGGTTGGGCTGGCGAGGGTCACGGTGGCCGACAAGGCGGGGGTCGCCGTGGCGGCCTGGAGGGCCAGCGCCCCCACCGCCGGGATCATCACCTGAATCTTGCTGCCGGTGGCCCCGCCGGGGTCTGCTGCCGCTGCGGGCGCGGCGGGGTCGCGGGGCGTGCAGGCGGTCAGGGCCAGCACCAGGATCAACAGCACCGGCCAGATGCGGGCGTGCATAAAGGATTTCCTCCTGCGGGTTGAACAGGTGAGCGGCGGCAAGGGCGCGGGCGATCCGACCGGATACGGCCTGCTGTCCGCGCCGGGTGGGTTTACCGTCCGGCGATTTGCGTGTCGGGCGCGGTGCCTAGCCCCAGCGTGCCGGGGTTCCAGGCGGGCCAACTGCCATCCGCGATATACTTGATCGTGCTTGGCGCGTTCAGGTCCATCAAATAGATGCGCGGGCCGACCGGGCTTTTGATCGTGGCCGGGTCGGGGCTGTCGCAATAGTGCTGGCTGTAAGAGACGACGAGCGAGGTATCGCCGCGGGGGGCAAAGCTGATGCCGTACATGTGGGCGTGGTAGCCCTGTTGCCCGTATTGGAGCGGCACGTCGGCCACCTTGCTCCCGGTGATGGCGGTGATCCGGGCATCGCCCGCCGCGATGCAGGCGTTCACATGGACATCTTCGGTGATCCCCAAATAGTTGCCGCTGGACGAGAGGGCCAGTTGCTGGATCCGCCCGCCGCGATCAACCAGCGGCTTGTCTGCCCCGCTGCCGTTCACCAGGTTGACCCCGTAGACGGCCATGCCGTTGCCCTGCGCGCCCAGCCCGCCTGTCGGGTCGCCCACGAACAGCAGGCGGCAATCCCATATATACTGGAGGCCGAACATCGCCCACGATGCGCTGCTCGGTGCGCCGTACTTGGTCAGTTGTCGCTCGCCGCCGCTGTGGGGGGGATAATCGATCAGCCAAATGTTGTTGTCGCGCACCACCGCGATGGTGTTGCTGGTGCTGGCCCCGGCGCTGCATGTGCCTGCCGGAGGCACCCAGACGGGGCTGGTGCCCTTGCCCAGTTGGGCGACCTCTTGCCCGACGCTCACGTCAAAGATGGCGATGGTGCCGTTGGGGCGGGCGATGGCGACCTGGCTGCTGTCGGGGAGCCAGGCCCCGGTGGGGAGGGTGGTGCTGCCATACTCCCCGACGACGTTGCCCAGGTTGAGCACCTTGCCGCTGTCGGCATCCCAGACAAAGAGGGTGTAGGGCTGCCCGGCAGCAGAGGGTAGGACGGTGTACATCAGGCGGCGACCGTTGGGCGACCAAACCAGCCGCCCCGGCACCGAGTTCGGCCCCACTGCTGCGCCGGGCCGGTCCACGATGCGCTGCCAGGTGTTGGCAGCCTTGGGCATGATCCAGATGCCGAAATCCAGCCCGACGTAGGCGATCATGCCCTTCAGGTTATCGTGGCTCGTGGCCGCAGTGACCCCGGAAGGCGGCGGGGCGGGGGTCGGGGTGGCGGCAGGGGCGGGCGGGTTGCTGTTGACGTTGGCGGGCGGGGTGGTGGGTTGCTCGGCGGGTGGCGCAGCCTGCCCGGCGGCGGTGGCGGTGGGGGCGACCTGCTGACCAATACTGCCGCCGCTGTTGATCGTGCTGGTCATGGCGACGGTGTCGGGCGCGTTACCTGCCGGGGCGCTACCTGCGGGCGGGTTGCCCGCCGGGGGGTTGCCCAGATCGGACGGGGGCGCGGTGTCGGCCACCGGGGTGGGGGTGGTGGCTGCCGGGGGCAGTAAATCGCACGCGCTCAACAGCAGCCCGGCCACCATGATCAGCGCGAGCCAGGCCCGCCATCCACCACCGCGAGGTTGTCGCATCGGTCGCCCCTCCCTGCGTTACGCCCGCAGCCCGTCTCCCCTGGCGCTGCTGCGCCTGCTACAGGCCCTATTTGTATCTTATGTTAATGAGGCTCAGTATAGCACAGGGCTGGGGGGCTGTCAATAGAGAAAGCGACATACCCCAGCTTGTTATTCGACATAACAACTTTCCATAATTAGATAGGAGGTATGAACAAAATAAGGGCCTGTTGTGCCCTCAAACCTTGACACTGCTATATGTAGTGTGCTATAATGCGGGTAGAAACATAAGGCCGAGGGATACCGGATAAGCCGCCTCCCTCTACATGTGAGAGGAGCGCCTATGTTCAAGCCTAAAGCTTACGTATTGGAGATGCGCTATCAAGTGGACCGGTGAGGCCCTTCTTATAGGGGCCAGATACCGTCTATGCACTTGTTCTTCTACCCGATTGCAGATACTGATGAGCCTGCAACCGTGAGCGAAAGGAGCGGCTGTTGAATAAACCCAATCCTCGCGTTCTTGAAATGCGGTATCAGGTCGATCGATGAGGCCCCCGGCGCGGGGCTAGATATTGCAAGCCCTCGATAGGGTTAAAATTTGTACATAAGGGGTGCCCTCGCAGTTGGGGGGCACCCCCGTTTTTATGCCCGCCCGGTCGCCGTCCTGGTTCTAACGTTTCTCTAACTCGCGTCTTGCCTCATTCTAACGGCGGCCCGCTATAATGAATAGGGATGTGAAAACGCAAGGCCCGGCAGCGAGGATCGTTGTGCTGCGGCTTTGCTTCTTATGCAGGCTTATCAGGAGAGCCGAAAGGAGCCACCTGTACCATGAGCGTTAATATTTGGAATCCGTGGGATGACATGCTGAGCTTGCGCGAGGCGATGAACCGGTTGGTGGAAGACAGCTATGTGCGCCCGGCGGTGGGGGGCACGCGGGGCAACCTGGCCCTGGACGTGTTCGAGGATGCGGACACTATCGAAGTGACGGCCACCCTGCCGGGGATAAACCCGGAGGATGTGGAGATCACGCTCCAGGGTGACGTGCTGGTGATCAAGGGCCAGCAGGAGCAGGAGCAGGCGCGCAAGCAGGGGAACTACCACCTGCGCGAGCGCCGCACCGGCAGCTTCTACCGGGCCGTGCAGTTGCCGACCCTGGTCCAGAGCGACAAGGCCGATGCCGAATTCCGCAACGGCGTGCTGCACCTGACCCTGCCGAAGGCCGAAGAGACTAAGCCGAAGACGATCCCGGTGCGCAATATCCCGGTTCAGGGCCAGATCGGTCAGGGAGCGACCGGGCAGAACGGCCACCAACCCGGCCAGCCCGCGACCATCGAAGGGGCCGCCCGCCCCGCGACGGCGACCGCCGAGCAGAATAACTAATCTCCAACAGCATCTAAACAGAGGCCAGCCCTACCTGGGGCTGGCCTCTTTGCGTCTATTGTCTGCATCGGGGTTATCCCCCCGAATAGAAGTTATGCCGCAGGCAACATTGGGCGCTTGCCCCTGAACGTACAGGCGTAGGGGCAGGAACAATGTAGCAATTGGGCGCAACCCTGTAATAATCTCTATACTTTTTGCGTTTTAATAAGCGAGTGGTGCCGCATCCGCCGTCCGGTAAGGGGCGGACCGCCAGCCGGGCAACGGTCCTACCTCCGGCCCGGCCACCATGTCCCCGTTGTGGTGCTTTCTCCCATCGGTTCCGGCGATGCTGTCCAACGTAGTACAACTAACCCTGCGGAGGTAAGCGACCATGAAAGCAGTTCTTCTCGGTGTGCTGGTGCTATTAGGGTTGTTCGTGCTGGGGTGGGGGGTCCGCCCGCCGCCAGCCGCGCAGGCCAGGGCTGCCGCCCCGCTCGACCCCCCGGCGGCTGCCGTGCCTGCGGTGTGCAACGCGGTGTTCAGCGAGAACTTTGACAGTGGGAGTTTTGGCGTGTTTGAGTCGAGCGCCCCCAATTCCTGGGGGATTTTAACCTATCTACCCCATTCGGGCTGTTGCTATGCCACGATCGCTGGCGGCTTCAACTGCTGCCTGGCCGATGCGCCCCGGCCTGCGCCCGCTGCGCCGACGACGGATTTCGATTTTTATCTGACAACGACCAGCACGTTTACCATCCCGGCGAACACCACCAGCGCCACCCTCAGCTTCTGGTGGCAGGGGCTGCTCTATACCAGCCCGGCCTATAACGCCACGGCGGCGGTCGAACTGTCGGCGAATGGGGGGGCTAGCTGGAATACGCTGCTCACGTTGACGACCTCCTCCTTCCAGGTCTGGCGGCAGCAGATTTTGGATGTGACCGCCTACAAGGGGGTGCCATTGCTGCTGCGCATCCATGCGGTCACCAACAATGCCGGGCCAGACCATTACTTTGAGATTGATGATATCGTAATCGACGCTTACAATCCTTCTTGTCCGTCGCCAATCCCGATGCCGCCAACGATCACGAATACCCCGACGCGCACCCCGACGATCACGCCCACGCCGACGCGCACCCTCTCACCGACGATCACCCCCACCCACGCCCCGCACGCCGGGCAATTCGAGGATGTGCCACCGGGCAGCACGTTCTATACCTTCGTCGAATGCATGGGCACGCGGGGGATCATCGGCGGCTATCCCTGCGGGGGGCCGGGCGAGCCGTGCTACACTCCGCCCAAACCTTATTTCCGCACGAACAACAACGTGACGCGGGGGCAGGTCAGCAAGATGGTGGCGAGTGCGGCGGGCTGGACCGACCCGATCCCCAGTGGGCAGCAGACGTTCGAGGATGTCGCCCCCGGCAGCACCTTCTGGGTCTATATCGAGCAACTGGCCGGGCGGGGCGCGGTGGGGGGCTACCCCTGCGGCGGGCCGTTTGAGCCGTTTGTGGCCCCGACGCACCGGACTTATTTCCGCCCGAACAACAACCTGACCCGCGGCCAACTGGCGAAGATCGTATCTGAGGCGGCGCAATACACCGAGACGCCGACCTACCAACTGTTCGAGGATGTGCTGCCGACCGACACCTTCTACCTGTGGGTCGAGCGGGTGGGTAGCCGGGGCATCGTCGCCGGGTATCCGTGCGGCGGGTTGGGGGAACCGTGCGCTCCCCCGCGCAATCTGCCTTACTACCGCCCGGCTAACAACGTGACGCGGGGACAGACAGCCAAGATCGTGACCAACACCTTCTTCCCCAACTGCCAGACCCCGCCCAGCCCCACGCCGACCTCCCCGCCCGCCGGGACCCCCACGCCCGGTGTGACGACCACGCCCACCGGATTGCCCACCACGGCGACCCCCACCGGGACGACCACGCCGACCGCGAGCGCCACGGTGACGGCCACGCCGACGCAGTAGGGGTTCACCACGAAGGGCATGAAGGTCACGAAAGGTGGTGATCCCGCCTCGTGACC
>JBBSEL010000111.1:0-7926 GCA_038239755.1 Chloroflexia bacterium
AGCGTTTGCCCCAGCACCTCGGTGCCCATCCCCGCCAGCAGGGCCAGCGCGAACTGCACCAGCAGGACCATCCGTTGGTTGGCCCCGATGCTCATGATCGGCACCGTCGTCACCACCTGATAGATCACCGGCCAGTGGTAGGCGGTCCCCAGCGCCAGCACGATCAGCACGCCCAGAAAGAGGACCAATCGCTGCCGATCCCGCCCGCGCCCCAGCAAAGCGAACGGGGCCAGCAGCAGGGGTAGCACGCCGATATAGGTGTTCGACTCGTTATAGTTGGAACCGGGATCCCACCAGGTGCCGTGGGCGGGGTTGCCGAAGCCGTCGGGGGTGAACAGCGTCCAGACGTAGTGGAAGGGGATGTATAAGCCTCCGAAGGCCCCGCTTCGTTCGCGCAGCGCGGCGCTCTGGCTCAGGTATTCGAGGAAGGGGAGTACCTGCGCGCCCGCCAGCGCCGCCCCCAGCAGGTAGGCTCCCCCCCAGGCCCCCAGGGCGATCCCCAGCCGCCGCCAGGCGCGGGGGGCCGTTTGCCCCGCCTGGAACAAGGCGAACAGACCCACCCCCAGGGCGATATGGAAGGTGGTTTCCACATGCCCGCCCAGGATGCTCAGGGCGACGATCGCGCTCAGGGCTGCCACCCGGCGGGGGCCGGGCCGGGCGATCAAGAGCGCGGTGGCCCACCAGAGCCAGGGCTGCCAGATCGCCACGTTCGCCAGGGAGTAGCCCAGCCACATGACGATGTAGGCCCCGAAGGCGTAGGTCACGGCGGCCACTGCCGCGCCGGGCGGCCCGACCCGCCCGACCTGGCGCGCCAGCCCATACATCCCCAGGGCGGCGATCAACAGTTTCAGCCAGGCGAGGACGACCAGGATCGCCCCGCCCGGCCAGAGGAAGTAGAGCCAGTTCGGCGGATAGAGCACCCCCGCTTGCAGGTTGCCGATCAGCGGCGCGCCGAGCATGTTGGCGGGGTTCCACAGCGGCAGCGTCCCGGCCCGGATTTGCTGGGCGCTGTAGACCAGCCACGGGTCGAAGGTGAACACCACGTCTGAGAGGTTCGGGTTCCCGGCGTGGCTCCAGTTGGGGGGGGCGTTGGCGCTCCAGGGCAGCAGGCTGTAGAGCAGATCGGCGGGCGAGAACCAGCGGCCCGTGAACAGGGCCGGGCTGAGGAACAGGGTCGCCGCCAGCGCGCAGCCCAGCACCGCCCTCCCCCATTCCCGCCGGGTGAGCAGGGGCGGGGCGGCGGGAGGATTGATCGGTGGCTGTGTTGCTTCCGGCTGTGTGTGCATGGTGTCGTCCGCCCGGCATTATACCATAAGCACTGACCGAAGTCCGACATCCGCAATGCGCCACCGCCGGGCTTATGCCTTCTCCTGGGTAGGGGCCCGACCCGTGTCTCGGCCCTGGTGGGGGTCCGATCCGTGTGCGCCTGGACAGACGCGCACCTCAGCGAGCGCGGACACCCCACCAGGCGCACACGTGGGTGCGCCGCTACGCCAACAGAGAATGCCTAGCCCCTGATGCGCCTCGCCGGGAGCCGCGACATAGCAAGATGATTTAGTGGCATAGCAGGTGCATAGCAAGTGCTTGACAGCACGGAGCGCGGACGGCATACTGATCATGCTGTCTTGCCCCGATGGGCGACCGCCTTACCGCCCGGCAAGCGACCTATTTTCTTGGAGGGAGAGGAACAGCGTTTATGGACACAATGAATACGACGATCACCACGACCTCGCTACCCCATTGGGATATGACGGTCATTTATCCCAGCCTGGAGTCGCCGGAACTCACGGCGGCGGTGCAGGCGGTGGGCGACCACATCAGCGCCCTGACCGCCGAATTCGACCAGTTGGGGATCGATGCGCGGGCGACGGCTCCGCTGGATGCCGCCACGGTGAGCGCGCTCGACACGATCATAGCGCGCTTCAATGCCCTGCTCGATGAGTTGACCGATGTGGGCACCTATATCAGCAGCTTCATCGCCACCGACTCGCGCAACGCCCCGGCCCAGGCCCGCTACAGCGAGTTCCAGCAGTACGAGGTGCGCGTGTCGCAACTGGGCACCCGCTTTACCGCCTGGATCGGTTCGCTCGACGTGGATGCGCTGCTGGCCCAGTCTGCGACGGCACGGGAGCACGAGTATGTGCTGCGCCAGGCCAAGATCCAGGCGACCCACCTGATGTCCCCCGCCGAAGAGGCGCTGGCGGCAGAATTGGATGTCATCGGCGCGGCGGCCTGGGGCAAATTGCATGGCGACATGGGGTCGCAACTGATGGTGCCGATTGAATTAGGCGGGGCGCAGAGCGAACTGCCGATGAGCGCGATCCGCAACCTGGCCTATGAATCCGACCGGGACGTGCGCCGCCGGGGCTACGAGGCCGAACTGGCGACCTGGGAGCGGGTGGCCGTGCCGCTGTCGGCGGCGCTGAACAGCATCAAGGGCCAGGTCAACACCCTGAGCCACCGCCGGGGGTGGGCTACCCCGCTCGACGCGGCCCTGTTCAACAATCACATCGACCGCGAAACGCTGGAAGCGATGCTCCAGGCCGCCCGCGAATCGTTCCCGACCATGCGCCGCTACTGGCGGGCGAAGGCGAAGGCGATCGGCGTGCCCACCCTGGCCTGGTACGACCTGTTCGCGCCGCTGGGGTCCAGCGACCGGGTGTGGACCTGGGACGACGGAGTGCGCTTTATCGTCGACCAGTTCGGCACTTTTTCGCCGAAGCTGCGCGACTTTGCCGACCGCGCCTTCCGTGAACGCTGGATCGATGCCGAACCGCGCCCCGGCAAGACCGATGGAGCGTTCTGTATGCCGGTCAACAAGGGGGTGCTGGGCGAGTCGCGCATCCTGTCGAACTTCAAGCCCGCGTTCGGCGGGGTTAGCACGCTGGCCCACGAACTGGGGCACGGCTACCACAACCTGAACCTGGCCGGGCGCACCATGCTCCAGCGCGACACGCCGATGACCCTGGCCGAAACCGCCAGCATCTTCTGCGAGACGATCATCCGCGAGGCCGGGCTGAAGAGTGGCGATGCCGCCGAGCAGTTGGTCATCCTGGAAGCGTCGTTGCAAGGCTCTTGCCAGGTGGTGGTGGATATTACCAGCCGCTTCCTCTTTGAGCAGGGCGTTTTCGAGGCGCGGGAGGCGCGCGAGTTGTCGGTCGAAGAGTTGAACGCGCTGATGCTCGATGCCCAGGCGCAGACCTACGGCGACGGCCTGGACCCGAACGCGCTCCACCCCTATATGTGGGCGGTCAAAGGGCACTACTACAGCAACTACTCGTACTACAACTACCCCTACATGTTCGGGCAGTTGTTCGGGTTGGGGCTGTACGCCCGCTACGAGGCGGACCCGGAAGAGTTCAAGACGAGCTACGACGAATTGCTCTCGGCCACGGGCCTCGCCGATGCCGCCACCCTGGCGAACCGCTTCGGCATCGACATTCACCAGCCCGACTTCTGGCGGGCCAGCCTCGATATCATCAAGGCCGATGTGGACCGCTTCGAGGCGCTGGTCGGCGCGGGATCGCCCTCCGCCGCCGACGGGACCCCGCCGACCAACGGCAAAGTCTAACCCCCGCGCCAACATGTCATCAATCCGAAGGCCGCACCGTTTGTAGAGGGTGCGGCCTCTGGCTTTGTCGCTGCCTTTTACATTGACACCTGCCCGGCGGCGGTGCTACAATCGGCGGGACATCCTGCCGGAACGTGCCCGCATCTGCACGCTGTTTCTATTGCCCTCGTCTAGTGCAGAGGTTCCTTTTGGTTGATCCGCTGCTGCTTACTCCGCCCGGCCTCGTCATCCGCCCGCTGACGACGATTGCCGAGATGCACCAGTTCGAGGCGGCAGAGCGCGAGATCTGGCCGGTGGCGGCTATCGTGAAGGTCTACCCCGAGCCGGAACTGCTCCTGACCGTGGCGCACAACGGCGGGCTGGTACTGGGCGCGTGGGACGGCGACACCCTGGCGGGTATCCTCTTCGGCTTCCTGGGGCGCGCGGCGGGTGGGCCGCTCAAACACTGTTCGCACCTGCTCGGCGTGCGTCCCGCCTACCGGGGGCAAGGAATCGGGCAGGCGCTAAAATGGGCACAGCGGGCGGCGGTGCTGGCCCAGGGGCTGACCCTGATCACCTGGACCTACGACCCGCTGGAAACGCCCAACGCCCTGCTGAACCTCCACGCCCTCGGTGCCTATTCGGTGATCTATCATCCCAACCTGTACGGCGCTATGCCCGATGGCCTGAATGCCGGATTGCCCAGCGACCGCTTCGAGGTGTCGTGGTGGCTCGGATCGCCGGGGGTGCAGGCGCAGGCCGCCGGGCAATTCCGCGCCTGGCCCACCGATGCGCCCCTGATCAACCCACCACTCCCACCGCGCACGGCGACCGGCTGGTCCCGTCCCGGCAATTGGACCCCGCCCTCGGATGATGATAAGATGGTGACGGTGGCTGTGCCCGCCGACTTCCAGGCGTTGCGCCGCGCCGACCCGGATCTGGCCCTGGCCTGGCGGCTGCATACGCGGGCGGTTTTCCAGCGATTGTTCGATGCAGGCTATGGAGCCACGGATGCGCGGCTGTGGCCAGATCAAAAGGTATTGTTGTACGCGATGCACCGGTTTCCATAACTTCGTGCCCTTCGTGTCCTTCGTGGTGCAAAAGCAGGATCACCCATGAAACTAGAGCAGGCCGAACTGATTATTGTCGATATGCCCCTGGTCAGCCCGTTCGAGACGAGCCACTCCCGGCAGACGGTGCGCGAGGCGCTGCTGGTCGTGTTGTACGCCGACGGGCTGACCGGCTGGGGTGAGGTGGTGGCCGACCCCGCTCCCTGGTACACCGGCGAGACGCTGGACGGGGCCTACCGGCTGTTGCGCGACCACCTCTTACCCTCGGTGCTGGGGCAGGTCGTGCCCGACCTCGCCACGTTCGGGCGGCTGACCGGCTGGGTGAAGGGCAACCAGATGGCCCACGCCGGATTGGAAATGGCCTGGTGGGACCTGCATGGGCAGGCCACCGGCCAGAGCCTCCAGACGATGCTGGGTGGCGACCGTGACCGCGTGCCGGTGGGGGTGAGCGTGGGTATACAGCCCGACCTGGCTGCGCTGGTGGCAACGGTGGGGGCGTACCGGGCGGAGGGGTACGGGCGGATCAAGATCAAGGTCAAGCGCGGGTGGTTGGCCGAGCCGGTGGCGGCACTGCGGGCGGCGTTCGGTCCCAGCTTGCCGTTGCAGATCGATGCCAACTCCGCCTTCACTCTGGCCGATACCGATGCTTTCCTGGCCGTAGACGACGCCGGGCTGCTGTTGATCGAGCAGCCGTTGGCCGACGACGATCTGGTCGATCACGCCGCGCTCCAGGCCCGGCTTCAGACGCCGATCTGCCTGGACGAGTCGATCCAGAGCTACGCGGCGGCTGCGGCGGCGCTGGCCCTGGGGGCGTGCCGGGTGATCAATATCAAGCCGGGGCGGGTCGGCGGCCTCAGTGTAGCGCGGGCGATCCACGATCTGTGCGTGGCACGGGGGGTGCCGGTCTGGTGCGGGGGGATGCTGGAAACTGGGATCGGGCGGGCAGCGAACCTGGCCCTCGCCAGCCTGCCGGGCTTCACCCTGCCAGGCGACCTCTCGGCCAGCGCCCGCTACTTCCACGCCGACCTGATTACCCCGCCGTTCGTGATGAACGCTGCCGACAGCACGATGACCGTGCCCACCGGCCCCGGCCTCGGCATCACGGTCGATCACGTGGAATTGGCCCGCGTGACGCGCCATCGGGAGGTTGTAGCTCTATGAATCCGCAACTTCGCTGTGCAACCTTATGCATAGTCGCGCTGGTGCTGTTGACTGCCTGTGTGCCTTTTAAACCCATGCCAAATGTCGGGCAGATACCGCTCTACCCCCAGGCTCAACAGGTGCAGCAGCTAGTTAATAGTCGAGATGGTAAGGTCATTACCTTTCAAACCGTGGACAGTCCCGATCAGGTTTTTGCTTATTACACGCCTCTCCTGGTAAAAGATGGCTGGGAAGATCCGCAAGTATACAGCAAGACCGCAAACGAGACGACACTTGCTTTATCGTGGTACAACGGCGGACCTGAATATGTGTTCAGGGTAGTGGTGACACCAGCGTCTAATGGTTCTAACTCTGTGACAATACTAATAGCTACGCTGCTCACTGATTAGAGCCTTGTACCGTGCATAGAAACCCCCCCCACTAACCGGGCGGATTGGTTACCAGACCAAAGAACGTAACGGTTAGTGGCGAGGGATTGATCCGCGCCTTTGCGTTGTCTATGTCGGCAGGAGCCAGACGAAGCGGTACGGCCCCAGCACCAGATCGTTCTCCAGCGTCACCTGTTCCCGGCTGACCAGATCGACAAAGCGATAGCCCCGGCCATAGAGGCGGATCTCGTTGGTGGCGATGCGTTGGGCGTGTTCGCTGAAGTTGGCGAGGACCAGCACCCGCTGCCCAGCATGGTGGCGGGTGTAGCCGAACACCGGGGCGCTCCCGGTGTGGATAATCTCGGTTGCCGAGGCCGGGCCGCCAAAGACCGGGTGCTGCTGGCGGGTGACGATCAGGCGGTGCAGTTCGCTGAAGATCTGTCCTTCGGGGGTGGTCGGGTTGGCCCGGCGGGTCAGGCGGGTCCAGTCGGTGCGCGGGCGGTGGACCCAGCGGCTATCGTCGGCCTTGGTCGGGTCGGCGCTGTAGCTGTAGTCGTTCAGCGTGCCCACCTCGTCGCCAAAGTAGAGCAGGGGGATGCCGCCGATGCTGAGGATGATCCCGTGGATCAGCAGGATACGCCGGATCGCCATCTGCACCAGCATCGGGTCGCCCTCGTCCACCAGGGCGGACTCCAGCCCGGCCAGCGATGCGCCCGTGCCCGAAATGCGCGCATCCCCCGTGCGGGGGTTCTCCTGGAAGGGCAGACCGCGGGCGAAACTGCCGGGGAAGCGCCCAGTGTAGAACTGGTTCAGGAAGCGGCGGTGGTCGTAGCCGTTGATGCCCAGGCGGGTTGCCACCGCGTCGTCAAAGGTCCAGCCGATGTCGTCGTGGACGCGCACGTAGTTGACCCAGGCACAGTCGGGCGGGATGGGGAACCGCTCCCGCAGCGATTCTTCGAGCAGGGCCACGTCGCGGGTCGCCAGGGTGTTCCACAGCAGCGCCATCAGCAGCGGGTTGTACGACAATTGGCATTCGCCCGCGCCGATGTAGCGCACCACCTCGTCGGGGTGGACAATCGCCTCGGACTTGAAGAGCAGGGCGGGGGCGGCGATGCGGGCCACGGTGTTGAACGCCTGGATCAAGAGGTGGGCTTCGGGCAGGTTTTCGCAGTTGGTGCCTAGCCGCTTCCAGACAAAGGCCAGCGCATCCAGCCGTAAGATCTCGACCCCCTGGTTTGCCAGGAAGAGCAGTTCTTCGCTCATGGCGTGGAACACTTCGGGGTTGCTGTAGTTCAGGTCCCACTGGAAGCTGTTGAACGTGGTCCAGACCCAGCGTTCCACATCGGGCCGCCAGGTGAAATTGCCCCGGCGCACTTCGGGGAAGATCTCGCGCAAGTTGTGTTCGTAGGCATCGGGCATCTGCCGGTCGGGGAACATGTAGTAGTAGCCCTGGTATTCGGGGTCTCCGGCCAGGGCGCGCTCGGCCCAGGTATGCTCGTCCGACGTGTGGTTGAAGACGAAATCGACTACCAGGCTGATCCCGTTGTGCCGCAGCTCGGTTGCCAGGGCGGCCATTTCGGGCATGGTGCCCAGGGCGGGATTGACCTCGCGGTAGCTGCTGACCGCATAGCCGCCGTCGCTGTTGCCCACCGGGGCCTCGAACAGCGGCATCAGGTGCAGGTAGGTCAGCCCGATCTCTTTAAAGTAGGGGATCTTGGCCCGGATGCCCGCCAGGTTATCCGCGAACAGATCAACATAGGCCACCCCGCCGAGCATC
>JBBSEL010000112.1:0-7903 GCA_038239755.1 Chloroflexia bacterium
GCGGTGATGGCGCTGGCGATCTGGCGGCGGGCGGGGCACCCGGTGGCAGAAGGGGTGCAGGAGCGCGGGGTGGCCTACCTGCAACAACACCTGGCGACCACCTGGGGCGACTACCCGCCCTTGTGGATCCACAAGGGCCTGTATACACCGGTGCTGGTGGTGGAAGCCGCGATTGTGGCGGCCTTGCTGGCGAGTGGAGTACGCGAATGAACACGGGGGCCGCGCCGCCCACGCCCGAATCCTGGCAAGCACTACCGGACACCGCCATCGCCGCCCAGTTGGCCGGGCGCGGGGCGACGACGGCGCTGTGCATGGATGCCACCCGGCGCTGGTTCCACTTCGACTACCTGAAGGGCGACGCGCCGCCCGCCGACCCGCGCCTGTACCTGACCGCCACGGCGGGGGCCTATGCCGACTTGCTGGCGCTGCTGGCCGATCATGGGGTAGGGCCGGTGTTCTTGCCGATCGAGGTGCCGCTGCGGCGCGGGGTGCAGTACGCGGCCATCAGCATGTGCCAGGGGTTGGGGCTGCTGTTGAACCACCCACGCATGGTGGCCCTCTACAGCCGCCTGCGGGTGCGGACCTATGGTCCGTGGCCGCGCCTGCCGCCCGGCTTCGCGGAAGTGGAGGCGGCGTTCGCCGCGCTGCGGGCGCAGTTTGAGGCCGTCACGGCGCAAACAGCGGCGAACCCTGGCCCCCGGCTGTGGTGGCGGGTGCAACTGAACCTGGGCGACCCTGGCCTGGAGGAACCGCAGGCCGACCCGATTGGCGACCTACTCAGTGTGGCCGGGGGGTGGCAGGCCGCCGAGGGCCGACCCCCGACCCGCCGCGAATTGCTCACCGCGTTCTACGGGCTGGACCCGGACGAGCAACTGCCGCTGCTGCGCTTGTTGATCAGCACGCAGCTTAAAGATCCGGTGGGGTTGACGGTGCCGCCGTTGTTGGGGGGGCATGAAGATCTATACTTTACCGTGGGGTCCACGCTGAGCCTAGACCGGGCGACACTGCGGGCGATCCTCTACGACTGGCTATTCGTGCGCCACCGTCCACCGGATGCCCCCCCGGTGGATTACGCGGCGCTATCCTCCGCTGACCGGGCGATCGTGGCCGCCTGGTACGCCTCTTATGGGCGGCGGGTGGTGGGGTTGGGCGCACGCCACACCCTGGGCGATTTCTGGTATCCGCAGCCGCTGATCGCGGGCGAGTAGCGAGCGGGGCGCGGAGCTATATGGATACCCGCAGGCTAAACCAAAACCGGGGCCTGCGGGGGCTGTCCACAGGAATTCTAAAGGGAGGATCATTATGGATCGCGCACGAAACCTGGAGCGGTTGGCCGCCCGGACCAAAGTCGCCCGCATGATCGCCGTGCAAGACCTGGCGGCGGGTGTCCTCATCGACGAGGCAGTGCGGACGGCATTGCTGGCCTATCTGGGGGACCCCGATGCCGATGTGCGGGTGGTGACGGCAGCGGCCCTGGGTCAGCAGGCGGCCTATCCGCCGCTGATGGCGGCGCTGCTGCCGCTGCTGGGCGACGGCAATCCCCTGGTGCGGGCGGCCACCGTGCAGGCGGTGCAGACGCAGGCGGCCCACCCGGCGGTATGGAAAGGGCTGCTGGGGCGGCTGGCCGACGAGGTGCCCGCAGTGCGCGAGGCCACCGCGCAGGCACTGATCTCCCAGGCAGCAAACCCGGTGGTGCGCGACGAACTGCTGGCGCTGATGGCCGCGCCCGACTGGCCGCTTTTCGCCACCGTGTGCCGGGTGCTGGTCAACCAGGAGGCCGACCCGGTGGTGCGCGACCGATTGGTCGGGCGGCTGAATAGCCCGGTGGCGGCGATCCGGCTGGGCGCGGTGCGGATGTTGCGCCCCTGGCTGGCCGACCCGGCGGTGCAGAAGGCGCTGGCGACGCTGACCGAGGACCCCGACGCGGGGGTGCGCGGGCTGGCCTCGGCCTTTAGCCAACCCCCACCCTGACCCGGTGCGCTAGGAAACAGACTCCTCCGCGTCTGTAGACGGCGCGTTGGGGGGCTGACCGAGCGCCTGATCGCGCATCCGGTCGGCCCAATCGAGGGCCTTGCCGCCTCGCGGCAGCCGGGCCGCCGCCGGGGTGAGCGGGCGGCTGGCGGCCAGCCCAACCTCCCAACCCAGGGCCGGGGTCGATTCTTCCACCACCGCTTGCACCTCAGCCAGCACCGCCGCACTATCCAGGGTCAGGATCTGGCGCGCCTGCATCAGCACTTGACCGCCGACCACCACCGTCTCCACGTCGCCGCTGGTGGCGGTGTTCACCAGCAAGGCGGGCAGATTATTTAAGGGCGCGAAGTGCGGCCCGGTCACATCGAGCATGATCAGGTCGGCCCATTTGCCCACTTCCAGGCTGCCCGTTTCGTCCCCCAACCCCAACGCTTGCGCCCCGGCAATGGTCAGCATCCGCAACATTTGTTGCGGGGTGAATTGTTGCGCGCCCCAGAGGAAGTTCGCCAGGCCGAGCGCGGTTTTTGCCTCGCGGAAGAGGTCCCACGAGTCGATCCAGCCGGGGTCGTCCAGGCCGAGGGCGACGGTGCCACCCCCGCGCACGAGATCGGGCAGGGGAATCCAGTAACGCTGGCCGGTGCCGAAGTAGGAGACGATGGTGGGGCAGTGAACGACGGCGGCCCCGGCCTCCAGCACGCGCGCCACGTCTGCCGGGGTGGCGGCCAGGAAGTGGGCGAGGATCAGGCGGTTGTTGAGCAGGCCCAGGTCGGCCAGCAAACCCACCGAGTCCGCCGCGCCCATCGCCTGGGCGGCGCGGTTGCTGGCCGGGGTTTCGAGCAGGTGGGTATGAACGCGGATGGCCGGGTAATCGGCGGCCAGCAGGGCGCACAACTCCCACAGCGGGCGGCTGGTGTAGAGGTCGCCGTGGGGGCAGACGGCGGCGCGGATCCGCCCGTCATAGGCCCCGTGGAATTGTTCGATGAAGAGGCGAGCGCGGGCCAGTTGCGCCCCGGCGTCTTCGCCCAGCAATTCGTCGCCCAGCGTCGGCCCCAGCACGGCGCGGAGGCCCGCCTGCCCGACCACGGCGGCCCCGGTGGGGGTGGAGCGGCCCATGTTGTTGAACAGGGTGATGCCGCTGCGGATCATGTTCAGCGTGCCGAGCCGCCAGCTAGCCTCGGTCCAGCGGGCGAGGAAGGGATCAGAGTCGGTGCGCGCCTGGTCGAGCACCCGGCCCAGCGCCGCCGATTCGAGCATCACTTCTAGCCCGCTGAACTGGCTGAAGCGGCCCAGCAGCAGGCTTTGCCCGGTGTGGACGTGGGCGTTGACCAGCCCCGGCAGGACCGCCCGGCCCGTACCGTCGAGGGTGACGCGGGCGGACAGGGTCGCATCGTCGGGCCGGGTGGGGCGCACGGCGACGAGCCGCCCCCCTTCGACCAGGATGGTGCCCCGCTCAATGATCGTGTCGTGGAGGTCCACGGTGACGATGGCGGCGTTGTGGATCAGCAGATCAAGCATGGATGGATCGCGCTCCTTAGACGGGCGAGGCCGCCCGTGCGTGCTTACGGTTCCTGAAACGCTGGGTCGAGGACGGCGCTCGCCGCGAGGGTGTAGACCGTGTCGATGACATCGATGCCCGCCCAGTTGTTGTGGGCCACACTGGCCGCCGGGAAGTGGAGGGTGACCACCGGCGCGCCCTTGTCGCTGCCCTGGAGCACGACTTCAGTGTAGGGCAGGGTGACATGCTGGAGCGCGTCCAGGTAGTTGCAGACCTGGATGCGGGTGTTGCGGCGGGTGTCGGGCGGGGATGGCCCCTCGGCCACGGTGAAATCCAGGGTGACGACTCCGCCCGCCACCGCGACGGTCTGGAGCTTGTTGCCCAGTGGGGCGGCGTGGAGCGTGCCCACCAGATCGGTGGAGGCGGGGGTAGCGCGCCCACCGGGCCGCAGGAGCAAAAAGCCGCCGCCCAGCAGCAAAATCAGCACCAGCACCCCACCGCCCACCAGGGCCAGCGGACGCTGGCGCGCCGCAGGAATCATAGGATCGGTCTCCCTCCGCGCCGCCAGGGTGACCGGGGCGACGGTCTATTCGCGGTCAGGGCACTCGCCCGCAGCAGCCCTCTCCCCGGAGGACCGCCCGCTGCCTCGGTGCCTGCGCCTCATGATAGCAGGCTCCCGCAGGGGTGTCAAGCACCGCAGGCGGCGATCCCCGCAGCACCCTGCCCGTCCGGTGTAGGATATGGCGCTGCCCATTGATGTTTGGGTGCCCGCGCTGCCGGGGTGACGTGGCCCGCTGCGGACGCAATTATGCCCTATCGGCGCAACCGTAAGCGGCCCACCCACCCCCGCTGTCATCCTGAGCGCAGCGAAGGATCTGCTTGGCGGTCCGTGGTGCGTAGGGCAAGATCCCGATCTTCCCCGGCGGCTATAGACCGCGTAGAAGATCCTTCGCTGTGCTCAGGATGACAGTGGGGTGGGCGGGCGGGCCGCAACCGACGGGGCGGCAGCCGTAAGGGACGGTCATCCCGGCGCGGCGACCAAGGCGGCGAAGCGGGCGGAGGCAGTATCCCAGGTAGCGGAGGCGGCGCGGGGGGTGTAGGTGGTCAGGGGGACGGAGGCGGCGATGGCGCGGCGACCGGCGGCGAGGTCGGGCAGGTGGCCGGTGGCGAGGGCCTGCACGAGGATGTTGCCCAGAGCGGTCGCCTCGACCGGCCCGGCCACGACAGGCCGCCCGCAGGCATCGGCGGTCAACTGGCAAAGCAGCGCATTCTGGCTGCCGCCGCCGACGATGCGGATGGTGGTCAGCGGGTGGCCCAGCAGGTTTTCCAGCGCGGCCAGCACCCAGCGGTAGCGCAGGGCCAGGCTCTCCAGGCAACAGCGCACCAGTGCCCCGACGGTGGCGGGCACCGGCTGATCCGTGCGGCGGCAATAAGCGCGGAGAGCGGAAGGCATGTCGCCGGGATGGAGAAATTCGGGCGCGTCAGGGTCTACCACGCTGCCCAGGGGCGGGGCTTGCGAGGCCTGCGCCAGCAGATCGTCCCAGCTATAGGCTTGCCCCTCGCGCTCCCAGACCCGCTGGCATTCTTGCAGCAGCCACAAGCCGCCGACATTCTTGAGGAAGCGGATCGTTCCGGCCACGCCGCCCTCGTTGGTGAAGTTGAGCAGGCGCGCCCGCTCGGTCAGGATCGGCCCCGCCGTCTCCACGCCAACCAGGCTCCACGTCCCGCTGCTGATATACAGGCTGTCCGCGTCCAGGCCGGGGATCGCCGCGACCGCACTGGCGGTGTCGTGGGTCGCCGTGGCGATCACTGGCACCGGGCCGGACAAGCCCACCGCCGCCGCCACATCGGGCAACAGGTCGCCCAGCCGGGTGCCGGGGGCGACCAGGGGCGGCAGGAGCGCCGTGGGCAGATCAAGCGTCGCCAGGAGATCGGTGGCCCAGCCGCCCGCCCGCGCATCGTAGAACTGGGTGGTCGTGGCGTTGGTGTACTCGGCCACCATGCGCCCGGTCAGCCAGTAGTGGAACAGGTCGGGGATGAGCAGGAGCGTGCGGGCGGCGGCCAGTTGCGGGTCATGGATCGCGTCCATGCTGGCGAGTTGATAGAGGGTGTTGATCGGCATCCGCTGGATTCCGGTCTGGGCGTAGAGTTGGGCGGGCGAGACTCGCGTATCAACCTGCTCCGGCAGCCCGTCGGTCCGCCCGTCGCGGTAGTGATAAGGGTTGCCCAGCAGCCGCCCGGCCTCGTCCAGCAGCGCGAAATCGACCGCCCAGGTATCAATACCGATCCCGGCCAGGGGGGCGCGGCTTTCCGCCGCATAACGGGCCATCCCCGTCTGGATCTCCTGCCAGAGCCGCAATATATCCCAGTAGAGACGGCCGCGCACGGCGACCGGGCCGTTGGGGAAGCGGTGCAGTTCGCGCAGGGCGAAGCGGGTGCCGTCCCAGATGCCGAGCATCACCCGGCCACTGGACGCGCCCAGGTCGATGGCGAGAAAGTTGGCGGGGAGATCGGTATTATCCATGATCAGACCAGGGTGGTCGGCACGTCGAAGGCCTTGACCACGGCGCGCAATTCGTCCTCGGTCAGCCCCTCGGCCTGGCCACCGTTGACCAGATCCATGTATTCATAGCGCGCCGCCGTTTCGGCATACTCGATCCGGTCGGCGGCGCGGGTGACCGACATATCGGAACGGGCCATCAGCCCATGCTTGCTCCACAGGACCACCAAATGTTCGCGTAACAGGGCGACGTTGGCCTCCATCATCGCCGGGGAACCGGGCAGCAAGAACGGCATGACCCCCACCCCTTCGGGCAGTTGGACGATGGTTTCCGGCTCCCAGCGGATCAGCCGCCGGTTGAAGTACGCCTGATCGCGGTAGGCCGGGACGTGGCTGAGGTAGACCATGTGGGGCGGCTGGGCGTGGATCAGGGCGTGGTAGTTGGTGCCAGTGCGCGCCACCTGATCGTCATGCACGGCCAGGTGGGAGTTGAACTCGCTAGTCAGCCGGGCGAACAGGCGGCGCGGGGAGGTATAGAGCCGCCCGGTCTCCCCGCCCGCGTCAATGACGACCGCACCCAGGTTGGCCGCCGGATCGGTTTTGATGTCGCGCAGCCGCCGCCCGGAGCCGGTGACGATGACTACCCGGCCCGCCAACGCCGGGGCTGGCAGCGGCAGGGTGATCGGCTCCATCAGCGGGAAGTGGCGGCGCACCTCGACCGGCCAGCCGATACAGACCGAGATATTGCCCGCCGCGCCCTCGCTGGCTTCGATCCCGCTGATCCGCTGCCCGGCCTCGCCAATGGTGACCAGCATCTCATCCAGTTCGGGATAGGGTTGTTCCAGAGACATAGCGATCAGCTCCTCGTTAGCGTAGAAACGCCTCGTGTAGCCCGCCATCCACAGCCAGGATCTGGCCGGTGGTTTGCCGCAGGCGGTCGGTGAGCAGGAGGAAGACGGCTTCCGCCTGGTCCGCCGGGGTGATCGGGCGCTTGAGCAGGGTGCGGTTGGCGTAGAACTGGGCCAGCTTCTCGCGCAGCGTCTCGGTCGATTCGTCCTCGCTGTAGGCGATCTCGTACTTCGCCAGCGAGGCGATGACCCGGTCGCGGGGGAACATGGCGCTACCCTGCACCACCGTGGCCGGAGCGATCCCGTTGACCCGCACCAGCGGGGCCAGTTCGATCGCCAGTTCGCGGATGAGATGGTTGGCCGCCGCCTTGCTGGTGTCATAGGCCAGGCTGCCCTTCTTGGCGACGGCAGCGTTGGCCGATGTGGTCAGCACCAGATTGGCGGGGAGGCCCTGCGCCTGCCAGACCCGCGCCGCTTCGTCGGCCACCAGATACAGCCCGGTCACGTTGATAGCGAAGGTCAGCGCCCACTTATCGTCGGGGATGTGCCCGGCGGTGTCGGGCGAGACGAAGATCCCGGCGGTGACGGCGACGGCGTCGAGGCCGCCGTAGGCCAGCGCCACCCCGTCGAGCATGGCGCGGATGCTGGCCCGGTCGGTGATGTCGGCCTCCAGGCCGATGGCGGGGCCGCAGTTGGAGAGGCCGCTGCCCGCCACGCCGATGCCGATGCCGTTGCGGTCGGTAATCGCCTTGGCCGTCGCCTGTGCCCCCGCCCCGTCCTTGTCCACGCAGACGATGTGCGCGCCTTCACGGGCCAGCCGCAGCGCAGCCTCGCGCCCGATGCCGCTGCCCGCGCCGACCACAGCGATGATCTGGCGGGCCAGTTCCTTCTCCGGCGGCATCCGCTGGAGCTTGGCCTCTTCGAGCAGCCAGTATTCGATGTCGAACGCTTCCTGCAAGGGCAGCGCGGTGTATTCGTCCATCGCTTCGGCCCCGCGCATCACTTCGACCGCGCAGTTGTAGAACTCGGCGGTGACCCGCGACTCGCTCTTGTCTTTGCCCCAGGCGATCATGCCCAGGCCGGGGATGA
>JBBSEL010000113.1:0-7894 GCA_038239755.1 Chloroflexia bacterium
CACAGACCTGGCAGGGAAAAATGCGCAGTTTGCGACGCCTGCGACGCTGGTCGAACTGATTGTGTGGGCCGATAAGATCCTGTCGGAATAGGCTCGGACGCTATCTTGCGGTTTCGCGCAGGCAAAATCACGTTCCAGCGTCCGGCCAGCAATGGTCGGGCGCGGGAGCAGGCGCGTGGGTCAGGGGCCGGTACACTCCACGCGCAATATCTGGGGTTGGGCACTGTCGATGGGGATCGCGTGGAGTGGGGCGTCGGGCTGATCGGTGCTCCAGATAACCACATCGTTCAGGGTGCGCGCGCGAATATTCGAGGGAGATCAAACGGTGCACTGACCGGCCCGGCGATGCTGGTGAACTGTCGCCCGACGGGGGTCAGGTGGACCGGCCCGGCCAGGGCGGACGGGATCCCCACGATGCGCGTCTCGCCGGGCGCAATCGGCCGGTCGAAGCCGGGGATGCCGGGGATGCCGGGGGAAGGGCAGGGCGGAGATGGCGTCGCCGCCGGGGCCGTTCATGATCTGAATGTCGGCTTTGGGGATCCGACCTCGCCGGACCAGCGGACAACGCTTTGAAACTACACCTTATAGTGAAAAATGCTAATTAGGGCTTTGTTGAGCCGAGTTCCTTTCTGATCGGCATGAAGATCACCGGCTTTGATGAAACACGGCGCGGGAGCGAGTCTCGCCATCCCAATGGGTGATCCGACCTCAGTGGAACGAAAAACAACAGGTAGTTACGATAAATTGATAGGGACCCTGAGCGGGGGTGTTTTGCCGTCCTCGAAGGCGTTGTTATGGCCTCAATCAGCCCGTCAGGAGGGCGGGTCAAGAAGGCGTATAGTACAGTACACACCGTTGAACCTATTATCCAGAAGGATAGGGTAAGAGACCTAGCTGATACTCATTCAAGGATCACATAAGTCTAGGTATGGATTCCATAACAACCGTTATGTACACCATAAATGGGCTAATATTAGACTAATTTGTTATAATGCCGAGAGTGCTTGGCTGGAAGCTGCGCGGGCCACCATGAATTGCCCCTCCGCCCGGGTCTAAACAAGGAGCGCACTACAAAGTCGGGGCTCCCGCGCCGGTGGCCCGGCGCGGTAGCCCCGACGTTCTTTGCCCGTGCTTACGAAGTGCTCGCGCGCAGCCAAATAGTTGAGGCGTGGTCATAAATGGTCAGGCGGCTTTGAGGAAGGCTTTCAGCCCGCCATTCAGGTCCAAGCCGTGCTCATAGCGATATAACAGCGCCAATTGGTAAACCAACACCGCCCCCAGCGCCCAGCGCTGCGTCGCCACCCGTCCTTTCGTTGGCACCTGACCATGTCCAGCGTAGATGCTCTTGATATGATTGGCGCGGGCGCGCGATCAAATACCACCGCTCCCAGATCCGCGACTTCTTCGGCTTTCGCGAAACCACCCTCGCCGATGAAGCCACGCTGCGCACCTGGCTGTGCGATACGGTGCTGGCCCGCGAACAGGATCTCGGCCATCTCGAAGTGCTGGTCCTCGGTCGGTTACGGGAGTAGCCTATCGAGCCGCCGACCCCCGACCAGGTCGAGCGCCTGATCCGCTCCGCAGCAGCCCTTGTGACATGGATACGCAGCGCGCCGACAGCCCCCGTGCAGTGAGCGTTCAGACTTGCCGCAGGATGGGGCCTGGCGCAGGCGGCGCTGTTGCCTACGGACGTGGGCGCGCTTGACGAGCCGCCGGCCAATAGAGCCAGCCCAACCCCCCGCAGACGCCCAATGTGACCAGGCCATCGACCCAGAACGGCGGCTTTACGAGTACGAGGCCGATCATGATCAGGCTCCCGACGGAGACCGCCAGCAGCGGGCGCAGCCAGTCCCGCCGAACGATCAGCCCGCCGGCCGCCACCAACAAGCCCAGGAACGTGAGCGTCCAGAGGGCCACCTCAGCGTTCAGGCTGGCCTGATCCGGCAGCGGCGCGCCCTCCGCCCGCGCCTTGATGCCGAGCATGTTTTGCCGCACGGCGACGAGGTCCGCCAGGTCGGTGAAGAGATCGGCGACCAGCAGCGGCGACCTCCAGTCGTAGATAGTATGGATGCGCCAGACCAACCGGGTCTGACTGCCGTTGATCGGGTAGAGAGCCAGCACCCAACTGATAGTATCCCCCTGCGCGCTTTGCCACACCATGGAGCGGTTGGGGGTGATCGCCACGACCATCAAATCGGCGATATCTGACACGGGCACATTGTCGCCGACCTGCATGTGCTGCAATTGCGGGATGATGCGGTCGGCACTGGGAATGCCGCTATTGTCTAGGGAAGTCTCATGCCGCGCAGCGGCACCACTGGCGATGAAAAGTCCGTCCGTCTACGCCCCGTCGGGATGGAAGCGCGCCCCACCTATCGGGTAAAATAGCCTTGCGGACAGCGACTCGAGGCCGGTTCTGGTTTGGTGTTTCTAACCCGTGAGGGAAGTTGGCCGGGGTGCGCCCAGGACCACTGTTTGTCGCCCCTGCGCCTGCAGGTGAGCACGCCAAGGAAATTTGTCTGTTCTACGCACCCGTCGCCGTCTGTTGCGATCTTCCGCTGCTTACCGGGGAGGCTGATCCGATGCAGATTATCTACGAGCGCTGCTGCGGCCTCGACGTCCACAAACGGACGGTCGTGGCCTGTGTGCTGGTGACGTTACCGGCGGGGACGGTCCACCGCACGATCCGCACCTTCACCACGATGACCGCTGACTTGCTCGCCCTGGATGATTGGTTGCGCGAACTCGGCGTCACCCAGATCGCGCTTGAATCGACCGGGGTGTACTGGCGGCCCATCTTCAACCTGCTCGAGGATGGGCGGACGGTGGTGCTGGTCAACGCCACGCACATGCACGCTGTCCCGGGCCGCAAAACCGATGTCAAAGACAGTGAGTGGATTGCCGATCTGTTGCGCCATGGGCTGTTGCGCCCCAGCTTCATCCCGCCCAAACCGATCCGCGAATTGCGCGAGTTGACGCGCTACCGCAAAACCTTGGTCCAGGACCGCGCCGAGTTGGTCAACCGGGTGCAAAAAGTGCTGGAGACGGCGAATATCAAGCTCGCAGCGGTGGCGACCGATGTCCTGGGGGCCAGCGGGCGGGCCATGCTGGCGGCGATCATTGCGGGCGAAGCGGATGCCGACGCGCTGGCCGAGTTGGCGCGGGGGCGGCTGCGGGCCAAGCTGCCGGCCTTACGGCAAGCGCTGGAGGGGCGGGTCGAGCCGCATCATCGCTTCTTGCTGGCCCGGCTACTGGAGCATATCGACTTTCTCGAACAGACGCTCGCGACGGTGCAGACCGAGATCGAGCAGCGGTTACAACCCTATCAGGCGGCGGTCGAGCGGGTGCAGACCATCCCCGGAGTGGGCCCGCTGGCGGCGGCGACCATTGTGGCCGAGATTGGGGTGGACATGAGCCGCTTTCCCTCGGCGAAACACCTGGCCTCGTGGGCGGGGCTGTGCCCCGGCAATCGGGAGAGTGGCGGCAAGCGGCTCAGCGGCAAAACGCGCAAAGGGGATGTCTGGCTGCGGGCGGTCCTCCTCGAGGTCGCGTGGGCGGTGAGCCACACCAAAGACAACTACTTGGCCGCGCAGTACCACCGCCTGGCCCAACGGGGCGGGGCGAAACGGGCGGCGCTGGCGATCGCCCATCAGGTGCTGATTATTATCTATCATCTGCTCCGCGAGGGGACGACGTATACGGACCTGGGGGCTGATTACTGGGAGCAGCGCGATAAAGGCAAGATCGAACGGCAGCATGTGCGGCGGCTGGAGCAACTGGGCTATACAGTCACCCTCAGCCCCGCCCGCGCGGCCTAACCAAAGGGCTTTTCCAAGGAATCGTAACCGTACCAGCCAGCACGCCGATAACCGATTTGGAGCAGCCAGGGCCAGATCTGGTCGGGCGGGGCATTAATGGTGACGGCGCGCGTGGCATTGAAGATCGGCTGGGGCTGGATGTCATCACCGGGCATGGCGCGCCCCACCTCGGCGTCGGTCGCGCCCCAGCGCAATTGTAGGGGGCGATAGAGGAGCAGATACGCGCCGAGCAAGAGGGCTAGCGCCAGCCCCAGCCGCCCGGAGACGCGGACGACACCCCACCCGCCTGGCCGCCTGGTCTGTTTAGCCTGCCTGCGCCTGCCGGCGGCGAGTCTCTCGACCTGAGTACCTGGCGGCTTCGCAGCGGGCTCGACGAACCGCTGGTCCCGCTGATCATTGTAGTATCCATAGTTTCTCCCATCTAACTGGAAATCTGGCTTATTGCCTGGCATAGCGAGGCTGGCAAAGTCTTTGTCTGCGTGCCGTTGCTATAGTAAATCAGAAAAAGAATTCAGACTACGTCGCCGCAGTCACGGGCGCGTTGCCAAGCCGCGGTCAACGCCTTGATGGTGTCGGAGCTAAACTGTATGCTAAGGGTTTGTAAATTTATAACCCTTCAGATTCACTCGGCAGGCGTGCCGCAGAGGTGAAAAGTTATAAATTTACAGACCTAAAGGTGCATGGGGTGCCTCCTGGGGGAGTTAGAGTTACCCACAAGATACGGCACCCCGCTCATTTGGCAGCCCTACTCTAGTTCTTTTTCTGAATTACTATAGCTGATCCTGGTGGCGCTTATCGAATTTACTTTCGCGTTACCCCGGCTCATTATCCTTCTTGCGTACACGCAGCGCCCCGCTGATTTCTCTAGGCGCCGGACGCAGATATGACTGGGCTGGCTGCCAGCACACTGATCTTTAAGGCTCATGCTTAAAGGGCAGGCAAGGCACGTTGCAGCGAGGCTTAGGACACTCGGCGTTTGTCACCGTTTGTATACCCGTTTACACCCGTTGTGTAACTGCGGCCCGCTATAGTTAGGGTGGGCCTGAAGAGGGATCGTCCAGAATGTTAGCGGCACTTGCCCATATGTATTCCAGGAGGTTTAACATGATTGACCAGCTGACCAAGACCAACGAAGAGACTACCCGCACAGAGGAATTCAAGGTCACCAGCGATATGCTGCTGACCAAGATCAAGGAGCTAGCACACGAGGGTAGCGTGCGCCGCATCGTCGTGAAAAACGCGGCGGGGCATATCATCGCCGAGTTCCCGATGACGGCGGGCGTCGTCGGCGCGCTCCTGCTGCCCGTATGGGCAGCCATTGGGGCCATCGCCGCCCTGGCCGCCGACCTGACCATCGTCGTCGAGCGCAAGGATTAATGAACCTTTGGGGAAGGGCGAACCATCGGCTTACCCCTTCCCCAAACGGCGCCATCATCGGGCCGAGAAGGAGGAGCACATGACGCTAGCCCCGATACTCCGCAGGGCAGGGTGGCTCACATTGAGCAGCGCGGCGCTGGTTGTGTACCTGCACCTGATCCGGCCCTGGCAACTGCGCTGGGGGTCAACCGACGACGAAGCGGCCCGCGTGCTGTCCGGCGATGACGCGGTGCCGCAGCCCACCTTTAACGCTACTCGCGCCATCACCATCGCCGCCCGACCAGCGGAGATCTGGCCCTGGCTGGTCCAGATCGGCATCACCCGCGCCGGCTGGTACAGCTACGATTGGCTCGACAATCTGGGCCATCCCAGCGCCGAGCGCATCCTGCCGCAGTTCCAACACCTCGCGGTCGGCGACGTGATCCCGATGAGCCCGGATGGCAAACAGGGCCTCCGGGTGCAGGCGTTCGCGCCGAACCACTGGCTGCTGTGGGGCAGCACGGCGGGCGACAGCACCTGGTACTGGGGCCTAGAGCCGGTCGCTGCGCAGCAGACGCGCCTGATCACCCGCGTGCGCGTGCGCTACCACTGGACCTCGCCGACCATCTTGTTCAACTTGCTCGTCGAATTCGCGGACATCGTCATGATGCGTAAGTGCTTGCGCGGCATCCAGCGCCGGGCCGAGCAGGTGAGTAGACCCAATACTGAGCCCATTGGCTCAACCGCAAGCAGCCGACCGAAACGGCGCGCGTTCACCGGAGCAACGTTGTAAACGAGAAACCCCCGCGGTCCAGCGCCGGAGCACCGGCACTTTTATCGTCGTCCGGTCCGGCTGAGACGGGCAGCCGCAGGCGGGTACCCCCCGCCGATTAGAAAGGATCCTGCTCCATGTTACGGCGACGCCCCTGGTTCCTGACCCTCAGTACGCTAGTTGCCCTGCTCCTCGGCACCGTTGCGCCAGCCGCCAGCCGCCCGGCCGCGGAGGCACCCCGCTATTTCCCCGCCACGCAGCATACGCTCGGAGGCGGCTTTTTGGACTATTGGACAGGGCATGGCAGCCTGGCCCAGCAGGGCTATCCGCTGACCGAGGAATTCGCGGAAACCAGCCCCCGCACCGGGCAGACCTATACCGTCCAGTATTTCGAGCGCGCGGTCTTTGAGTACCACCCCGAGAACACGAATACCCCGTACACCATCCTGCTATCCCAGCTGGGCACCGCGCGTTATCAGCAGAAATATCCGAATGGCGCACCGAATCAGCGCGCACAGCAGATCGGCGGCCAGTATTTCGCGCAGACGGGGCATTGGCTGGGGGGCAGCTTCCGCGAATACTGGACGCAGCACGGGGGCCTGGCCCAACAAGGCTACCCGATCAGCGACGAGTTCCAGGAGATCTCCGATCTGACCGGCCAGCCGTACCAGGTGCAATATTTCGAGCGCGCCGTGTTCGAGTACCACCCGGAGAATGCCGGCACGCCCTATGTGGTCCTCCTGGCCCAGCTGGGCACGTTCGCCCTGCAGCGCCGCTATCCGCATGATAGCCTGGCCGCCGCCGCGCCGCAGCCCGCGCCGGTGGATCCCGCGCCGACCCTCGCGCCGATCGATGCGTACATCGGCACCCTGACTCCTGCCCAGCAAATCGGCGAACTCCTGATGCTGCCGATCTATGCCGATGCGTATACGCCGCAGTTGGACATCTATCTGCAGCAGGATCAGATCGCGAACGCGATTCTGTTCACCCACCTGAACAACGGGCCGGTCAAGCCCGCGACTCTGGCCGGGTTGCGGGCGCTCACCCAGGCGGTGATTGCCCATGCGCCGAACCCGCTGATCATCGCGACCGACGAAGAGGGCGGTCTGGTGGATCGCCTCGCCCCCTACTACGGGGCATCGCCCTCAGCGGCGGCGCTGGCGGCGACCGGCGATCCCCAACAGGCCTACCACCAGGCCCAGGTCGATGCCGAGCGCCTGCGGGGGATCGGCATCAACCTGGATTTCGCGCCCGTGGTGGACGTGGACCAAGGCGGCAACATCGGGACCGGGCGCATGTTTGCCCGCTCGCCCGCCCAGGTCACGCAGTTCGCGGGTGCCTTCCTGGACGGGTTACAGCAGCACGGGGTGCAGGGCACCCTGAAGCACTGGCCGGGCCTCGGCGCCGCGACGACGAATCCTGACGAGGCGCTGCCGACGATCACGAAGACGCAGGCGGAGCTTAATGCGACGGACTTTGTCCCATTCCGGGCCTTGCTGGCGCACCAGCCGGGGATGATCATGGTCACGCATGTGCTGGAGCCCGCCTATGATGCGGAGTATCCGGCGTCGTTGTCGCCGACCCTGGTCGACGGCGTGTTGCGCGGCCAGCTGGGCTACCAGGGCGTGGTGGTGTCGGATGCGATGGCGGCGGGAGCCATCGGCGGCTACATGGCCAGCCGCGGCTATCGCGACCCGGTGCAGGCGGTGGGCGAGGCCAGCGTGCTGGCCCTCCTGGCCGGGGAGGACATAATCGAATGCCCGAATGATCCGGCGCAGATCGCCGGCACAGTCCAGGCGGTGACGCAGGCGGTGCAATCGGGACGCATCACGCCCGCCCGCCTACAGCGCGCGCTCGAACGGATCATTGCGCTGAAGGTGCGGATGGGGCTGATCGTGCTCCCGCCTTGAGGTGAGCGCCGGAAACGGCGCGGGGCGCGGCCAGTTCC
>JBBSEL010000114.1:0-7869 GCA_038239755.1 Chloroflexia bacterium
CTGATCACCCCCACGGCGCGGATCGCCTTGTCGGGCGTGGCGACGTAGAGCAGCACCGGGTCGCCCGGCTGGGCCGACTCGAAGTTGGGCTTGGGCCGTCCGCTGAAGCTGGCGAGGCCCGCCGCCGACAGTTCTTGCCACTCGGCGCGGCGGCGCTTGGTCGCCAGCCACCAGGCCTGGCGGACCCGTGGCGTCCCGTCGGGCGCGGTCTCTTGTTCGTCCTGGGGGGCTGCTGTCGGTGTCTCCACATTGACATAATAGCACAGATGATCGCCTGCGGCAAGGGGGTGCGACGAGGTATGAGGTGTGAGGTATGAGGTGTGAGGTACGAGGTACGAGATTTGAGGTATGAGGTATGAGGTACGAGATTTGAGGTACGAGGTACGAGGTATGAGGTATGAGATTTGAGGTACGAGGTAAGAGGATGAGGAATGAAGTTTGAGGGATGCGGAATGAGGGATGCGGGATGAGGGATGAGGGGCTGGTACAGTTTTCCGCACGCGGGCAAATGTGGCTCCCTCGCCCGCAGGGAGGCGGGGGGTGATGGCGGATCTCGCCCGTCCGGCTGATTAGCGCCAACCCCCAACCCCCAACCCCCGGCTCCTTCGCCGGATCGGGAACGGTGTGCTACAATAATAAGGTGCGGAATAAAGGTCTGAGTGGGTTGAGGAGTCACATAAGCGTGCGACAAACGTTGAGGATCGAGGAGCTGGGGGCGGGACGCAGGCGCAACGGGGGGGCGCGGCGGCTGGCGCTGGGTGGGCTGGTGGCCGGGTTGGTGCCGCTGCTGCTGCTGGGGCCGATGTTCGTCTATCAAATGGAGTTCATGCTCTATACCTGGGCCTGGCCGACCCTGGCGGGCGCACTGGGGCTGGGGTTGAGCGGGCTGGCCTGGCACCGGGCCGGGGCCGACCGGCGCGGGCGATGGCTGGCCGTGGCCGGGCTGATCATCAGCGGGCTAGGGCTGGTCGTGGCGCTGGCCGGGTGGCTGGGCATGATGGCGACGATGGTGACCCCGATGCCCGCGATGCCCATGTAATGAGGAGGACACAGGATGCAGCAATCCGAGGAGGCCCCCGGCGGGTCCGGGGATCCGAATCAGGCGTTCGTGTTGCCCGAAAAATTGCGGGGTCGCAAGGCCCACGATATGTTCGACCTGTTCCGCCCCCCGATCCCCACGTCGGCGGATGACGAGTTCTGGACTAACCGTCCCTACCAGCCCAATGGCCGCGAGGCGAACCTGATCGCGCTGGGCATCGGAGTGCTGGGCCTGCTGATCCTGGGCATCACCCCCTGGTTCCCCGTCTTCCTGGTCTGCACCAGCGCGCTGGGCCTGGCCGCGATCCTGGCCGGGACGATCCTGAACCTGACCCATTACGAAAATCCCTGGTGGCGGATTCCGGCCCTGCTGGCAATTGTCTGCGGGGTGGTGGAACTGGCAAATGTCGCCGCCTGGTTCAACACCACCAGCCCCTAACGAGGGCCTGGGTTATGCAGAGGGCAGGGCGGATGGCATGGTTGATTATTATGCCGTTCGCCCTTATAATTTGAGCAACTCTTACATATCCCAGAAGAGAGGTCCTTATGAACCCACCCCCACCCGCTACCGAGCACCCTTTCACCATTGACGGTCACATCGACGCGATCTACTATGCGCTGGCCCACGGCGGGGCCGATGCCTTCTTCACCGCCGATGCCACAGCGCAGGCGGGGTTGGTCGGCTTGCGGCAGGGTGGGGTGGATGCGGCGTTCTTCGCCATCTTCGGCCACGGTGAAATGCCGGAGGCGCACGACCCCGCCGCCTGCGCCAGCGAAGTTGATGCCTTGATGGCGCACTATGCCGCCTGGGTAGCGGCGGGTGCCCCTCTGCGGGCGATCCGTTCTGCCGCCGACCTGGACGCGTTGGCGGCACAAACGCCAGATATCCGCCCCTTTGGCGTGATCATCCACTGCGAGGGCACGCGGGGCATCCGCGATCTGGACCACCTGCACCAACTCCACGGGCAGGGCTTGCGTTCGGTCGGGCTGACCTGGAACTACCGCAATGCCTACGCTGCCGGGGCGCTGGAAGACCCCAACGCCGGGTTGAGCGCCGCCGGGCATGCCCTGGTGCGCAAACTGGAGGCGCTGCACATGGTCATTGATGCGTCGCACCTCAACCGCCAGGGCTTCACCGACCTGATGGCGACAGCGCAGGGGCCGGTAGTAGTGACCCACACCGCCTGCGCCGCTCTGTTCCCCCACCCCCGCTGCCTGACCGACGACCAGATCCGCGCCATTGCCGAGCGTGACGGGGTGATCGGCGTCTTCTACGCCAACCGGTTCCTGGCCCCCGCAGGCACGCCAGTGACGATTGATACCGTGATCGACCACTACGATCATCTGGTGGACGTGGCCGGGATCGCCCATGTCGCCCTCGGCACCGATTTCGGCGGGATCGATAGCGGCCTGCCGGAACAGCTCACCATCCCGGCAGAATTGCCCAATCTCTACGCCCGGCTGGCCGAACGGGGCTACTCGGTGGCAGACATCGCCGCGCTGCGCGGAGGCAATTACCGGCGCGTGCTGACCCGCATTCTGGGCTAGGGCTTCTGTGGCTTCTGTGTGCTGAATGCATAGCGATGCATCGCTCAACGTGGGTCAGATTAGCCAACCCCCGCTGTCATCCTGAGCGCAGCGAAGGATCTTGTTGGGGCTGCTTGGTCGTTGCTAAGATCCCGGCGGTTGCCCCCGCATCACGAACCGCGTAGAAGATCCTTCGCTGCGCTCAGTATGATAGTGGGGGCGCTACATCAGACGTGTGGGTTAGACCTGGGATCTGGTTATAATGAAGGTACCTCGTGTAGGATATGGTGCCGTCCATTGATGGTCGGGTGTCCGTGATAGCGGGGTGCCCGACCATCAATAGGCAGAGCCATATCCTACATAAGGTATGGGGGATTTATACACGGAACGCTGGTCAACCGCTTTGACAACGTAGAACGTCCGTGCTATTATGACGGGGACGAGGGCATGAGTTATCACAGACGGTGCTGACCGGGGCGGCCAGCCATAACAGGAGGAGATCATGGCCGATCAAAAAGAGTACAACCGCGAGTTGATTGAGCAGTTTCGCACCAGCCGGGGCGCGAGCGACGATCCGTTTGCGAGTCGCCCGTTGCTCTTGCTCACCACCACCGGCAGCAAGAGCGGGCAGCCGCGTACCGTGCCGATCATGTATGCGCGGGACGGCGAACGCCTGGTAGTGATCGCCTCTAATGCGGGCGCGGTGACCGACCCTGACTGGTACCGCAATCTGGTGGCCGATCCGGCGGTGAACGTCGAGGTGGGGCAAGAGAATTTCCCGGCGACGGCGGTGGTGCTGGAAGGCGCAGAGCGGGCGCAAATGTGGGACCAGCTCGTGGCTCAATACCCCTTCTTCACCGAGCATCAAGCCAAAATCACGCGAGCGATCCCGCTGGTCGCGCTGGAACGGCAGGCGGGGTGAAGCCCAGCCGAGCGGTTTACCCGCCGCCCACCCCGCGTAGCGGCAGGACCACATAGAAGGTGCTGCCCACCCCCGGCGCGCTCTGGATATACAGTTCGCCGCCCATCCCCGCGACCAGTTTCTTGACAATCGCCAGGCCGATCCCGGCCCCGCCGCGCGATTGCTCCGGGTGTTCGATCTGGCGGAACCGCTCGAAGATCCACTGCTGGCGGTCGGGGGCGATGCCGATGCCGGTGTCGGTCACTTCCAGCGTCCAGACCGGCCCGGCGGTGGGGGTGGGCCGGTCGCCCATCTCCCGCGCCGGGACGACAATCGGCAGGCGGGGCGGGGTCTCGGCGGGCGGCATCGGTGGGCGGCCTGGATAGATCGCCAGCCCCACCTTGCCGCCGGGGGTGAATTTGATCGCGTTGTTGAGCAGGTTGATTACCACCTGCCCCAGGCGCGGCTGATCCCCTAGCAAGACCCCCGGCACCCCCGGATCGACCGACACCTCCAGGTCTAGCCCCTTGTCCGCCGCCTGCAACGATACGCTGCTGATCACCCGGTCCACCAGATCGGACAGCGCGAACTCGGCCTGCTGAAAATCCACGATCCCCGCTTCCAGTTTGGACAGGTCCATCACGGTGTTGATCATCGTCAGCAAGGTCTGGCTGTTACGCAGCACATGGCCCAGTTGCTCGTGCTGCGTGTGGGTCACCGGGCCGCTTTCGCCCTCGTAAACCAGTTCGGTGAAGCCGATGATCGCGTTGAGCGGGGTGCAAAGTTCGTGGCTCATGTTGGCGATGAATTCGCTTTGCAGCCGGTTGGCATCGGCCAGTTGGCTGACTTGTTGGGCCAGTTGGCGGTAGAGCAGGGCGTTTGCCAGCACGGCGCTGGCCTGGCTGGCGATGGCCCGCATCAATTCGATATGCCCCTCCCCGAAAAAGTGCGTGTGGGGGTGCAGCAGGATGAGGCAGCCACGCACCTTCCCGGCCACCAGCAGCGGTGCCCCGATGGCCGACCCCGACGGGCGCGGATCGTCCACAAACTGGAGCCAGCGCGGATCGGTCCAACAATCTTCTACCAGGACGATGGTGCGCTCCCGCGCAATCCAGCCCCACACCCCCCGCGCCAGCGCCGCATCGATGATCTCGCTTTCCCGCTCGCGGGGCACCTCGCGGGTCAGCACCCAATCGCTGGGCTGCCCGTCCTCGTCAAGCAGGAGAATGCTGCCGCGCGCCCCGCCTTCGGGTCCGGCCACCCCGGCCACCCCCAGTGTGAGGATGTTACGCAGTGTGTGCGGCAGATCCAGCTCGCTGGTAAGCTGGCAGGAGATATCATAGAGCAATTGGACCCGGCGGCGTTCGGCTTCTAGTTCCTGGATCACCTGGGCGAGGATGGGGAGGAGCGGGGTGGGGGTTAGCATCGGCTTCCTTATAGGCGAGGGGTGGGCTGGGCGGCACGGAGCGTGAAAGAGAAGCGGCTGCCGATCCCCTCGTCGCCCGGTTCCACCCAGATCTCGCCGCCGTGGGCCTTGATCGTCTGTTTGCAAAAGGTCAGGCCCAGCCCGGTGCCGACAGGCCGGGGCCGGTTGGCGGCTTGTTCGGGGGGCACGCGGTAGAACTTCTCGAACACCTGGTCGCGGGCATCAACCGGCACGCCCGGCCCGGTGTCGGTGACGTGGATCGTCAGATAGGGGCCGGGCATCGTGATCCCGGCGGGCAGCGGGGCCTCGACCGTCGCGTGCAGGGTGATCCTTCCCTCCTGCGTATACTTGATCGCGTTGGTGATCAGGTTCAGCAGCACATGCTGGAGCCGGTTGCGGTCGGCCAGCACGCGGGGCAACCCCGGTGGCACGGCGTTGATCAGCCGCAGGCCGCGCTCCAGCACCGCCCCTTCCATCTGCTGGCTCACCTCGTCGGCCACAACGGCGATATCCAACGGCTCCAGATCCAGTTCAAGATGCCCGGCTTCCAGGCGGTACATGTCCATCAGGTCGCTGATCATACGGCCCATCGTCTTGCTGTTTTGCAGGCCGATGCGGACGAATTGCTGCTGCCGGTCATTCAACGGGCCGAGGGTGCCATCGTTCAACAATTCCAGCGATCCTTGCAACGCCGTGAGGGGGCTGCGCAGGTCGTGGGTGATCATCTGCACCATCTCTTCGTGCTGCTGCTCCGAGGTTTGCAGCCGCTCGGTCATGGCGCGCAATTCCTGGTGCTGGCGCTGTAGATCGTCGTTGGCCTGCTTCAGCCGCAAGAGGGCCTGCACCCGCGCCAGCAGTTCGGCCCGGTGGATGGGCTTGCTCAGAAAGTCGTCGGCCCCTTGCTCCAGGCCATAGACTTTGTCGCGCATGTCTTGCTTGGCGGTGATCAGGATGATCGGGATAAAGGGCAAGGCGGGATCGCTTTTGATCCGCCGGGCCACTTCGTAGCCGTCGAGGCCGGGCATCATCACGTCCAGCAGCACCAGCGCGGGGGGAGTCGTTGCTATCCGAGCCAGGGCCTCGGCTCCGCTGCCTGCTGTCATCGTCGCATAGCCCCGGCTGCCCAACATCGCCTCCAGCAGCCGCACATTATCCGGGTTGTCATCCACGATCAATATCGGGGGCTGATCCATAAGCTGATTTTCTCAGTGGCCCTCCCACGCCGGATGTTCCGTTCAATCGGCCTCGGTGGGGAGCGCAGAGGACACCTGGGGTGTGCGGTTATTCTTGATCATCATGTCGCTGATTTCCCTGCTGTTGACCATCGCGATCCGGATTGTCACCTGGTGGGCACGCGACACAAAAGCGGCCCGTTCCAGGCGGTTGACCCGCACCTCGGCCTCATCCAGCAGCCCCAGGGCCACCTCGTAGACCAGCCAGGGGGTGCGTGCAATCTGCTCAGGGCGGATGTTGCGGGCCACGTTCTGGCGGATCACCTGTTGCGAATGGGCATGGTGGCTGTCAAAGTCAGCATACAAAATCGCGTTACGCCAGACATCATAGGCTTGCTCGACGGCGCTCCGCAGCTCCGTCACCTCGCGCGTGCGGTAGTCGGGGAGTTCGAGCCGTGCCCGCTCCACGATGCGCCGTACAGCTTCAGTACGTACTTCTTCGAGCACGGCGATCACGGTCTTCATAGCGCGGCCTTCTGGTCCGGTCCTGGCGACGGCCAAGCACCTCCCCGGCGCTTAGGCCGCTGTTGCTTAAAATCTACTATTCTCTAACCGTTACGCGCGCCCATCTCCACCGATTGGACCTATTATAGCACGTGCGGTGCCTCGCTGCACTGGCACGGCTCTTGCAGCCCCTGGTCGGGATGGCAGTTACTGATGTGATCGTCCGCCCGTTCCAACCTGCCGACCAGGACGCGGTGCGCCGCCTGATTCTGGCCGGGCTGGGGGAGCATTTCGGCTATATTGACGAGTCGCTGAATCCCGACCTGACCGACATCGGGGCTACCTATGTTGCACCGGGGCATCTGTTCGTCGTCGCCTGGCTGGGGGACGACCGGATCGGCAGCGGGGCGCTGCGGATCATGGGCCACGAGGGCGAGTTGGTGCGGATCTCGGTCAGCCCGGCCCAGCGCCACCGGGGTATCGGCCAGGCCATCGTCGCCCACCTGATCGCGCAGGCGCGGCAGCGGGGCATGACCCGGCTGCTGGTCGAAACGAACCTGGACTGGTATGATGCGATTAACCTGTACAAGCGTTTTGACTTTACCGAATATAGCAGAGACGACAGGAACGTCTATCTGTCTCTGGATTTAGGAGCGCGGCACCCCGGTGCCCCATGAGAGGATCCTATGCCTAACCGTCTGATTCACGAGACCAGCCCCTACCTGCTGCAACACGCCCACAACCCGGTGGACTGGTACGCCTGGGGGCCAGAGGCGCTGGCCGCCGCCAAAGCTGCCGACAAGCCGATCCTGCTCAGCATCGGCTATTCGGCCTGCCACTGGTGCCATGTGATGGAGCACGAGTCGTTCGAGAACCCGGAGATCGCCGGGCTGATGAACGAGATGTTCGTGTCGATCAAGGTGGACCGCGAAGAGCGGCCCGACCTGGACAGCATCTATATGGCGGCGGTGCAGGCGCTGACCGGCCAGGGCGGCTGGCCGATGACCGTCTTCCTGACCCCCGATGGCAGGCCGTTTTTCGGCGGCACCTATTACCCGCCGGAGGATCGCCCCGGTCTGCCTGGCTTCCGCCGCGTGTTGACCAGCGTAAACTCGGCCTACCGCGAGCGGCACGCCGAAGTGACCGAGAGCGCCGCCGAGTTGCAGGAGTACCTGGCCCAGCGGATGGACCTGCCCGGCCACGCCGGGGCGCTGACCCCCAGCGTGCTCGACCGGGCGTTCGAGTCGATGAGCGGCGACTATGAGTCGCAGTACGGCGGCTTCGGCAGCCAGCCCAAGTTC
>JBBSEL010000115.1:0-7856 GCA_038239755.1 Chloroflexia bacterium
CCCCACTGCTGCTGATCCTGCCCTGTACCAACGTCACCGCTATCCGACCGAAATTATCTCGCCCGCTGTCTGGCTTTATTACCGGTTCACCCTCCGCTATCGCGCTGTTGCAGAGCTTCTTGCGGCGCGTGGTATCCCTGTTACGGATGCGATTATTCGGCAGTGGTGTCTCAAGTTTGGCCCGCTTTACGCTCATCAGCTGCGGCGCCGTCGTCCCCAGACGGGCGACCAGTGGCCCATGGATGAAGTTTTCCTCAAGATTAACGGCGCGACCCCGTACTTGGGGCGCGCCGTCGACCACTACGGTAACGTATTGGCTATATTGGTGACCTCCAGGCGTGCTGCCCAAGCGGCTAAACGCTTTTTCCGCACGTTGCTTAAGGGCGGTCAGTATGTGCCACGCGTCATCATCACCGACAAGCTCGCCAGTTATGGCGCGGCCAAGCGCGAGATCATGCCGGGAGTAGAGCACCGCCCGCATCAACGGTTAAACAACCGCGCGGAAAACTCGCAGCAACCAACCCGGCAAAAGGAGCGCCAGCTGCGCCGATTCTGGGTCGGCGGGCCTGGCCCAACGGCTTTGGTCAGCCTTTGAGCCAATGCGAGGGCATTTCCGGCGGAGTAGGCTCAACCAGGCGGCACGGGAAGACCCGGCCCAACGCACGGCGCGATTCGCTAGTTGGAACGAGATTACAGGGGTAGAAAAGGCGGCTTAACCCGCAATTATAGTCACGAGAGCCACAACTTTAGTCGGGTAGTGCTGGTTCACTCTCCCGCTCGCCGATTGCCGGACTTAAGTTGACAATACCCGCCCGATTACAGACGCTCAAGGAGGCGGTGCCGGAGTTGGGGCTGTTGCATGACCTCAAAAAGCAGTTTCGGACCATCTTCGCCCAGGCCCCAGAGCGGGCGGACGCCGCCCAGCGCCTGCAAGAATGGAGGGGCCGCGTGCAGGCGACGGGCAATGAACCGTTGGGCAAGTTTCTCACGACTCTCCAGAATTGGGGGGACGTCATCCTGAACTACTTCGCCAGTCATGTGAGCAGTGGGCGGGTCGAAGGGTTGAACAATAAGATCAAACTGGTGCTGCGGCGGGCCTTTGGGCTGGGGAACTTCGCTCATCTGCGCTTGCGGATTCTGATGGAATGTGCCGGGACTGTCCCAGCACACTAATTCTCAAAGAGCCGCAACAAGTTGACCATACCCAACAGCGTCTGTCACGGCTAGGTCTGGTCGTGGTGTGCGGGAACTCAGCGGCAGCAGCGCGCGATCAGGAGGATCTGCCACTGGCCGACGCGGGCAGTATAGCGTGGAGTGCCGTACGCACCAGCGCCGGATCATACTCCGGGGCCAGTACCGCGAGTGTGCCCAGTACCACCGATGAGTAGTGCCGGGCGAGACATTCCGCCGCCGCTGCCGGGTCGTGCGAGGTACAGGCATCGAGAATCATGCGGTGTTCACGCCCCCCGCGCTCGATGGCATACGGCGTCTCCGTGCTGTAGAAGCGGCGATAACGCTCGGCATGATCGGATAGCTGTGCGGCCATCTTGACGATGCGTGGCCCAGCGTGCGCGATCAGGCCGCAGTGAAACGCGCGGTGGCGCACTTCCCACTGCTCATAGCTTTGCAGCGGATCAAGTTGGGCCATCTGCGTGAGCAACCTCGCGAGCTGGTCTAGCTCGTCGGCCCGGAAGGTTGGCACGGACAAGCGAATAGCAAGGGCTTCCAAGCTGATGCGCATCGCGTACAACTGCTCAAGATCCGGCAAGGAGAACCCCGCCACGCGGACGCGGTGGTTCGGCTCGGCCTCAATCAGCCCCTCCCGTTGCAGCATGCGTAGAGCTTCGCGCAACGGGGTTCGCCCGACGCCAAAGCGTTGTTCCAGTTCGCGCTGCGATAATTGAATGCCGTTGGAGAGTTCGTTGCGCAGTATCGCTCTTCTTAACTGGAGATAGGCCGTTTCGGTGCTATCGCGGCCAGCGACGGCCTGCTCATACATGTCGAGCGGCTCCAGGGAAGAGAGTGCTGCAGTCTGGATCATCCGGTTCCTCGGCATGGTGCTCCTCCTCTTGTTCTCCTCAAGCATAAACAAATTGAGCCGCCCTGTCAAGCAAAATATATCCAATCATCCTTCCAAGAGGATACTCTATAGAAGAATTGAAGCAGTTATTGATACTTAATCTGACCATAAGGCTGCCGAAATGGATATAAACATATTGACAGAATAGAGGAAGTTGGATATAATTTGAACAGTTGCCGTTCTCTATTCTCTACCGTCTGCCTGGAGGAGCGCAGCCGCTAATGCCCGTAAGCGACCGGATGCGCGGCACGGATGCGGGGTGGCGCGCAGGGATCGCCCATGAGGGGGCGATGCTTGCTATGGCCGCATTAGGCCTGGGCTATCGCCATGCGAATGCCGGGCAATACGACCCAACCAGGCTGCTTGAGCCGGGACCTTCCGCAGTAAAGGTTGCCTTCGTCGCCGCACAACTGTTATTTCTACAGAATGGCCCCACCCTTGAAGTCGAGATCGCGCACATTGGCCGGATTCGCCGTCCGGTGCTACACGCGCAGTGAACAGCGCAGTGCGGACATTGGTTCTCGCTAGGCGGCGGCTCCCGGGGTAGCGATACCGACGCAGTCAGGCATCAGCAAAGGAGCGGATGTATGTCAGACACATTCAGTGGCGCTGCCGCCCGCGGGCCGACATTGCACCACCTCAATCTGAAGACCCGGCGCCTGCAAGAAATGATCGATTGGTACGGCACGGTGCTGGGCATGAAACCCACGCACCAGTTTCCCGGCGGGGCCTGGCTTAGTAACGACGGTGCCAACCACCGTCTCGCGCTGCTCACCTCGCCCCAGTTGAGCGAGGACCCCGACAAACTCATCCACACGGGCATCCATCACAGCGCCTTCGAATATCCCAGTATCGACAACCTGCTGGCTACTTATACCCGCCTGAAAGAACAGGGCATCGTGCCGCACGCCTGCCTGGACCACGGTATGACTACCTCCTTCTACTATGTCGATCCTGACGGCAACAGCGTGGAATTGCAGGTTGATAACTTTGGCGACTGGGCGCAATCCGGTGCGTGGATGAGGAGTTCGCCCCAGTTCGCGGCCAACCCCATCGGGCAACCGGTCGATCCCGATCAGCTGGTGGCCGTATACCAGGCGGGGGCGTCGTTCACCGAGCTGCACCAGCGTGCCTACAGCGGTGAGTTCCAGCCGGCCTGGTCTTTGGATTTACGGGTGCCGTTGGGCGATCCGCGGGCGCAGCTATAGTTCGGTTAGGAGGAGTGACAACTATGACCGGCACCGGCACAACCCATACTGAAGGCGCAGACATCATTTATGATTACGAAGGTGATGGCCCGATCTTGCTGACCATCACCGGCGCGGGCGGCGCGGCGGCGACCTATGCCGCGCTAGCGCCGATTCTAGCCGACGAATATACGGTGGTCAGGTACGACCGGCGCGGCAACTCGCGCAGCAGCGCTGCTGCGGCTGAGTTGGACATGGCGCAAGCGGCCCGAGACGCTGCCGCCGTGATCCGTGCCATGGGCGGCGAAAAGGCGCTGATCTTCGCCAATAGCGGCGGCGCGAACATCAGCCTCAAGCTAGCGGCGGACATTCCCGAGGTGATCGCTGGCCTGATCGCGCATGAGCCGCCGGCACTGGCGCTGCTGCCCGACGCGGCCGAATGGCTGGATTTCGTGCAGCAGGTGCATCAACTCTATCTCGCGCAGGGGGTCGGACCCGCTATGGGCCTGTTTGCCAGTTCGCTGGTCGGCCTGGTTCCACCGTCGACCGGACCGGGAGCGAGCCGTGGGCCGGGCTTTGGCCCCAACATGGACCACTTCATGGCGAGAGAGTTGATCCCGATCAGCACCTTTGTGCCCGATCTTGCGGCCATCGCGCGGAACAAGGTACACATAGTAACGGTTGCGGGCCGCCTTAGCGCGGAGGCCTATTATGCACGGGCGGCGCGGTTAATCGCGGAGCGCCTGGGCTGCCCGTATTTTGAAGTCCCCGGCAATCACCTGGCCTTCCTCAACGATCCTGTGCCCTTCGCGGCGGCCATCCGCAACATCTTGCACACTCTCGCAGTCTAAATCCGGTCACGCCCGCGCCGCCCCCTGACGGAACACGATGGAGAGAGAACACACGGCCAAAAGCCAGAATATTCCCCGACAGACGCAGGTGCTCATCGTCGGAGGCGGGCCGGTCGGGCTTAGCGCCGCGGTGGAGCTGGGGCGGCACGGTGTAGCCTGTCTGGTCGTCGAGCCACGGCAGGCGGTCTCACGGCTGACGCCACGCGCCAAGACGACCAGCGTGCGCACGATGGAGCATTTTCGCCGGTGGGGCTTGGCCGGTCGCCTGCGCGCGGCAGCGCCGCTAAAGGTGGAGTGGTCGCAAAGCGTGGTCTTCTGCACCCGCTTGCTCGGTCCCGAAGTGACGCGCTTCAGCAACTGCTTTGGACTTTCACCGCAACCGAGCGAGCTATTCGCGGAGTCGGGCCAGCAGATCCCGCAGCCATTGGTTGAGGAGGTGCTGCGTGAGGCCGCCGCCGATCTGGCCTGCTGCCAACTGGGCCTGGGCTGGTCGCTTGTTGCCCTCGCCCAAAGGGACGATAGCGTGCACGCCACGCTCGTCGACGAGCGTGGCGAACAGTGCCAGGTGGAAGCGGCCTACGTTCTGGGCTGCGACGGCTCGCGCAGCGTTGTGCGGGCGGCCATCGGCGCGCGCTACCGTGGCGTGTCGGACCAACGCGCGAACCTGGGCATCGTCTTCCGCGCGCCTGGGTTGGCCGAGGGGCAGCCGCATGGCCGGGCGGTGCAATACTGGGTACTCAACCCGGCCTGCCCCGGTGTACTGGGCCGGTTGGACCTGCACGACCGCTGGTGGGCCATCGCCAATGGTGTCTCCCCTGAACGCAGCCAGGCCGATCCCCACGCCCTGATTAACGGTCTCGTCGGCGCGGCGATCGACGTCGAGATCCTTGGCACGGACCCCTGGACGGCACGCATGCTGCTGGCCGACCGCTACAGGAATGGGCGGGTCTTTTTAGCCGGCGACGCTGCCCACCTGAACCCACCCTGGGGCGGGCACGGCTTCAACACCGGCATTGGCGATGCAGTGAACATCGGCTGGAAGCTGGCCGCAGTGCTCGCTGGCTGGGGCGGCGGCGGCCTGCTGACCAGCTATGAAGCCGAACGGCGGCCAGTAGCCGAGCGCACGATTCGCGAAGCTACGGCGAACATGAGCGTGCTTGCGCCGGAGCTGGGCAATCCGGATCTGGAAGCCGCTGGCCTCGCCGGTGAAAAAGCCCGCCGCCGGGCCGCCGCAGCGATCCAGGCCGCTAAAGATCGCGAGTTCCACAGCTTGGGCCTGGTTCTGGGTTATGAATACAACGCCTCGCCGGTGATCGGCGACGAGGGCACGCCGCCAGCCGAAGCCCAGGGATACAGGCCGACGGCTCAACCGGGAGCGCGGCTGCCGCACATGTGGCTGGCCGATGGGTCGTCGCTCTACGATAAGCTGGGGAATGGGTTTTCGCTGCTCCGACTGGGTGAAGATGCCGATCCAGGGCCACTTATCGCGGTTGCTGCCAACCGTAGCGTACCGCTAGAGCTAGTTGAACTGCGCGCTAGGGAGGGCACCGAGCGTTACGGCGCCGCGCTGGTGCTGGTACGACCCGACCAGCACGTAGCCTGGCGTGGCACCGCCGCGGACTGGCCGACGGCGGGGATAATCATTGACCAAGTCACCGGCGCCTGAGCGTTCGCAATAGACGACAGGGCATTAGCCTAACGCTTGGTACTGACCTAAAATACCCACCCCGGAGCGCGGCGACCCAGCAACCGTCGGTATTTTATCCCGGAGGGTGCCGCCGCGGCGGCATGATGACTGTCAACTTAATCGCAAACCGGGGAAATGTCAGGGCAAAGTGGGGAGCGACAACCATTTTTGGGGCCAAAATTCACGAGTAGCGGCCATCCCCGGCCCAAATACTGGCCCCAGTGGGGAGGATTTTGGGGCCTCTCCGTTAAGTTGATAGTACCTTGCACAACACGATTACGACCCCTGCGCGGCGGATCACGGCGCACATTAGCGAATCCACTAAAGTGGGTTCTAGAAGGAGGTATCAAGATGCCTGATCGAAACAGCCGCTGATGTCCGCATCGAGGATCCATTCACTGGCACCCTGCCGACTGAGCGTGGTATAAATGGCTTCTATGGCGTCCATCGTACAGCGACCGGGGCGGAAGCCGTAGGAGTTCGCCTCAAAACGGGCTTCCCACTCTGGTTTGGGGGCGGCTTTAACGATAGCCTGCATCACCCGGTCCCCCACGGTCGGTATCCCCAAAGGCCGTTGCTTGCCATTGCTCTTGGGTATAAATACCCGCCGCAGCGGCTTGGGCTGATAGCCCTTGAGGGTCAGACCCTCGTGAAACAGCCGCATTCGTGCGTCGGGCGTGTCGCATATCACGCCGTCTACACCTGCGGTGTGTTTGCCCTGGTTCTCCTGCGCCACCCGCCGGATTGCCAGGAGCTGATTCGATATGGCGCGCACCAGGAGCTTTTGCAGGTTTTTAACCTCGCGCCAGTTTCCGCTGCGGTCGCGCGGTAAATCCACTCCTGCAAGCGACGGACATTCGCTTCCACTGCGCGCCAGTTGATGCTGGCCCACGTGGGTTGCGGCTGCTCTGTGGTCGGTTCAGTGAAGACCTTCACCCTCTAACGTCTCCGCAGATGAGGTCGTTGCCGGGGTTTCCTTACCATCAAGACACCGTTGGACGTGGGCACCCTTTCGGGCGGGGTATCTCCGCTCGCACGGCCCTATCCGGCCCGCTACAGATCGGCCTTCGCTTCCTCCAACTCTCTCATTCCCCCGGCACCATCCCCTGTTCTTACGTTCAGGATACCGCCGTGGCGGGGTGTGTGGGGCTTCCCCAGTTGACGACTGAGAAGATACGCACGGGTGAGGTTGGTGTCTCTGCCCCGGTGGGAGTGCGGAATGTCGCCGTAGCGAGTCGCGGTGCTACGGACCGACCCACCTACCATTTTGGTCACGGCATATCAGCCTCTTTTGCCGTTTCGCCTTTACGAGGTTTTAAGCAGACACTTGGCGCACGCTCAACCGTCCTGCGCTTCCCTAGTCCGCGACCACCGTGAGGCTGGTCGTCGCCGGAACATTGTCCCCAGGGCTTCAGACGGCAGCTTACGCTAGCGCCTGCCTGGGTAGGGGCACCTGGACATTACAGGGTTCACATGGGGGTGGTCACACCTCCGTAGTGATACTTCTCAGCGGCTCTTGTCTGGTCTGGCCTCTATGCGGAGGCTTCTCATACTGGTCGCAATCGCCTGAAAGGCGAGGGTTTTAACCCTCCCAGCATGTGACAATAAGGCCGACCTGCCTATTGTCCGTGCAAGATGCAGTGCCACCGCGTCCGCCACTTTACACGGAAGATGCGTGACCTGCTCTCTTTCTGCGGGAAGACCTACTCACCGAATGCTCTAAATTTTCGCTCATGGAATTCCCAAATTCACACGAAGTGGATCAGCGGTATCAAGTCGAGCGCGATTGGAGGAGTCCCGCGATGAGTAGCGCAACCATGCGGCGGGCATCGTAGCGCGGGTCGTTGTCGGCGCCCGCGCAGAGGTTGCCGATGCCAAGCATCAGTTCGTAGGCAGCAATATCGGCGCTGATCTCGCGGGCTTCAGCGGCGGCGGCGAGCAACTGCGCGCAAACGGGCACGAGGCGGTCCAGGAAGTAGGTATGCAGCGCGGCGAAGCCGACGCTGTCGGGTTGCAGGGCCGCGGCGAGGCCATGCTTGGTGACCAGAAAA
>JBBSEL010000116.1:0-7817 GCA_038239755.1 Chloroflexia bacterium
ACTCATCAGGTGATGGGTGCCCCCGGCGCTTTGTGGTCTCGCCCCGCTGTCGGGAACCTCATTCAGCGGCGTTCGCGGTCGCCTCGGCGGGGGAGCGCTGGTGCAGCACGGCCATCGCGCCATCGAGCGGCAGGCGGAAGCAGAACGTAGCCCCCGCGCCCGCCGCGCTCTCTACCCAGATCGTGCCGCCGTGGCGCTCGACCAACTGGCGGCTGATATAGAGGCCGAGGCCCACGCCGCTGCTGGGGCTGCGCCGCGCTCCGTCGGTGCGGAAATAGCGGTCGAAGATACGCCCGTGTTCCTCCTCCGGCAGCCCTGGCCCCTGATCGGTCACGCAGACCAGGGCTTGCACCCCCTCCTGGGCCAGCCGCACCCGGATGTCGGTGCCCGCCGGGGAGTACTTGATCGCGTTGCTGATCAGGTTGGTCAACACCTGCGCGATCCGCACCGGGTCAAACATGCCCGGCAGCACCGGGGGCGCCTCCAGCAGCAGGCGATGGTCGGAACTGGTCGGGCGCAGGCTTTCGACCACCTCATGGACCACCCGGACCAGATCGGCGCGGGTGGGATAGAGTTCAAAGCGGCCACTTTGCAGGCGCGATACGTCGAGCAAGTCGTCCACCAGCCGGGTTAGCCGGTCCACCTGGCCGGTAATCAGGGTCAGGGCGCGGAGGTCCTGCTGGCGGGCCTGGACGGCGATCGGGTCGGTCACCTGCCCGGCGGAAAACGCCTTGAGCAGCCGCCGGGTCACCAGTTGCGCGGTGCCTTTGATCGAGGTCAGCGGCGTTTTTAGCTCGTGGCTGATCAGCGAGAGGAACTCGGTCTTGGCCTGCTGGGCGGCGCGCTCGCTCTGGTAGAGTTCGGCGTTGCGGATCGCCACCGCCATCTGGCTGGCGAGGGTGGAGAACAGCCGCACATCCTGATCGCTGTAGGCGTGGGCTTCGTAGCTCTGCGCCGACATCGCCCCCAGCACCTCTTGCTCGAAGATCAGCGGCACGATCATCAACGACTCGCTGCGCGGGCTGACGGAGACCGGGAGCGGGGTGACACCGGGCGGCCACTCGCTGCGGCTGCCGACCACCAGTGGGATGCCGGTGCGGATCACATAGCCGGTCAGGCCCTCGCCGGGGGAAACCTTGCGTTTGGGATAGATCTCGCCGTGCTCGGTCCAAAACTCAAAGGAGATCATCCCGGTCTCCTCCTCACAGCGGGCGAAGAAAAAGGCATCCACCGGCATCACCCGGCGCACCTGTTCATAGCAGGTCTGAAACAGCTCAGCGAGATCCAGCTTGGAGGAGATGCGGCGGCCAATAGCGTTGAGCAGGGTTAGCCGCTCGGCCCGCGTCTGCAATTCGGTGAACAGCCGGGCCTGGGCCACGGCGTTGGCGCAGCGGGCGGCTACCTGGGCCAGCAGGGTCAGGTCCTCGGCGGTGAAGGCATCGCGTTCGGGGCTGTTAAGCTGCAAGATACCGATAGGCCGCTCCTCTACCAGCAGCGGCACGGCGATATAGGAGCGAATCAGGCGGTTGGTGCCCACGTCGCGCCCGGCAGGCCGCACGGTGTCCTCGCGGTCCAGGTCGTTGCTCAGATAAGGCTGGCCGTGCGCCGCCACCCAGCCCGAAATCCCCTGCCCCACCGGCAGGCGCACCCGGCGAGCGGCATCGTCAATCTCGCCATGCGTGGCGACGATCTCCAACTCCTGGTCGGGGGTGATCAGGGCGATGGAGCCGCCGGTAAAGGCGATGGCCCCGGAGAGGTGGGCGAGGATACGTTGCAGGATCTCGGTCAGGCTGAGGGTCGAGGTGACTTCGAGGGTGATCTGCTCCAGCAGGCGATCGAGGATGGCGGCGCGGAAGACGGCGCGGCGCAACGCCTCGTTCTCGACGGCGGTGCCAACCAGGCGGGCCAGCACCCGGTAGGCATCGCGGGCTGCGCCGCTGGCGGGCGGCGGGGCGGCCAGGTGGAGGACCAGCATCCCGACCAGCCCGCCCCCACCCGTCAGCGGCACCGCCAGCGGCACCGAGACCCCGTCTGCCGCCGGGTCCGCCCCATCCTCCAATATAGCCTCTTCGCGGCGTCTAAAGGCCGCCTGGACCGCCTCCGGCACCGCTGCCGGGCTGTCTGGCACCGGCGCGCCCGCCACCCAGGCCAGCACCGTGCCCGCGTCGCCAGGCGAGTCGGGGGCCGGGAGGTAGATCGCCACCCCCCGGATCAGGGCCGGGTCAAATGCCCGCACGGCGGCGACAATCGCGGGCAGAGGCCGGGGCACTACGTCGTTCAACGCGACGATCACCCGGCCCAACGCCGCCATCAGGTCATTCTGCTGTGTGGTTGAGATATCCATCGTGCTCATTATAAAGCAAACTCTTGCCCTGAACAAAGATTATAGGAAACGATCCATCAACCGCTTGTGTACCCTCGGTTCACCGCGCCTACCGCCGGGATGATTCGGATCGGCTGCGCCGGGGCGGCAACGTGCGGGGCGGTTGGCTTTGACAGCGCCCGATAGGGAGTGTACAATAAAGGCGGAGATCGGAAAGGATGGGTGCGGCCTATGAAACCGGCAGAACACAAAGATAATAACGAACCCAAGCCGCTATACGAACGCCAATTAGACGAGATTTTGCGCGGAGTCGAGCGCACCCAGCGGCGGCAGAAGTTCTGGGAAGGGCTGCAACGGAGCGTGCGGCGCGGGCGGGTGCCCCGGCGGGGCGGCGGCTTCCCCTATAGCTGGCTGATCGGGCTGGCCCTGGCGCTGGCCGTGGCCGGGATGGTGCTGCGCGGGCTGCTGCCGGGGTTCGGCGGGCTGGGCAGCTTGCTCATCCTGGGCGGCGTGGTTCTCTTCCTCAGCCCTATCGTCTTGAGCCTGGGCCGTCCCAAGGGCGGCACCACGATGAGCGCCGACGAAAAGCTCTGGCGCGGGCGGCCTGTCGTCTACGGCAACGATCCCTGGGAGACCACGCGCAACCGCCTGAACGATTGGGTGCGCCGCCTGCGCGGTGGCGGCCCGCCCCCACCCCCCACCGCTGGCAGCAAGGGCCGCTGGGGGTGAACGGGTGGTTAGTGGTTAGTGGTTAGTGGTTAGTGGTTGGAGAAACAGAAAGCGCGATCAGCTTTATCCGAGCTTGATCGCGCTTTGCATTTTTAGCCCTGGTTCTTGATCGCTAACCACCAACCACCAACCACCAACCACTAACCACTCGTCTCGTCCGCCATTTGCGTATGGAGCCAGGAGAGGGTGCGGGCGGTGGTCGCCGGGTCGTGTTGGGCGAAGCGGTGGTCGCCGTCTTCGAGCAGCCAGAGGGCGCGGGGTTCGCGGGCGGCGGCATAGAGGGTGCGGCTGACCTCGGCGGGCACCATCTCATCGCCCAGGCAGTGGATCAGCAGCAACGGGCGCGGGCTGATGTGCGTCGGGGCGGTGTAGACGCTGACCTTCTCCAGCCAGCAACCCAGGTCGCAGCCCATGACGCGGGGGAAGGTGGGATCGGTGCGGCGGGCCAGGCCCCACGTACTGTCGGGGAGAGCAATCTCATGCAGGAGGGTACCCAGCAACGCCTCGTCGGTGGGGCACACCGCCACCACGGCGGCGAGATCGGGCCAGCGCGCCGCCGCATGGAGGGCAAAGAAGCCGCCCATGCTCGACCCACGCACGACAATCCGCCGGGGGTCCACCTGGGCATCGTGAGCCAGATAGTCCAGGGCCGCGCCGATGTCGTTCAGGCTGCGCGAATCCAGGCAACCCTCGCTGGACCCATGCCCGCGAAAGTCGAAGGCCAGGGCCACAAAGCCCGCTTGCGCCGCCTGCCGGGCAAACACAGCATGGTTTTCTTTGCAACTGGCAAAGCCGTGGCAGACGATCAGCGCCGGAGCCGGACCATCGCCCGCAGGCCGGTAGACGCACGCCGCCAGCGCCAGCCCGTCGCTGTGTAATTCGATTGTTTCACAAAGAGGATCTAACCCGTCCACGACTATTGCCCTCCAGGCCTTACCTCTCCATTGTACTCCGGGGGTGCGCCTGACGATGTGAGGTTCCCTACATTCCCTGCGCACAAATGCAGAAAGGCAGCGCGGAGCGGCCCAGTCCACTCAAACTCCCCGCCCCCGCGCCCACAGTGCCCCGATCCCCAGCACCAGCGCCAGCACCAGCAGCGCCCCCTCGGTCAATTGCCAGCCGCTCACCCCCGGTTCGGATCCCGGCTCCACGCTTTTGGTATTCGGGTCCGGGGAAGCGAGTAGCCCGTTCGAGGCGGTGCTATAACCCAGCGGGGAAGCGGTCGGGGCCGCGATGAGTGATGCGGTCGTCGTATCGTTCGCGCTCCCGGCCACGCTCGGCCCTTCGGGCGGCATAGCCGCAGCGGCAACCGTGGGGGCCGATTCCAGCGGCGGGGATTCCGCGCTGGGGGCCGCACCGCTCGCTGCCGGGGCCGGGGCCGTCGTGCTCGTCGCCGCCGCCGCCGCCATCGCCACCGGGGCCGTCGTACTCGTCGCCTCGGCCTGGGCTGCTGTCGTGCTCGTCGCCTCGGTGGTAAAGGCATCCACCCCCGGCCCCACGGCCCTGGAGGTGGTCATCGGCGGCCTCGCCGTCGCCGCCGACCCGCCCAGGACCGAGTGGTTCAGGAAATCGCTGCTGAGGACCAGCACGAGGAGCACCGCGACCAGCGCGGTGGCCGTGCGGAGCCGCCCGGCCAGGGTCCAGCCGAACGAACGCCGCCGCTCTACCGGCCCGCTCATCGCCCGCCCGACCATGTCGGGGGTGAGGACGAACGAACGCGGCAGCGATTGCAGCGGCACCTCGGTCAACAACTGCTTGGTGGCCCGGAGCGTCGCCAGTTCGTTCTCGCACGCCGGACAGCGCCGCAGGTGGTCGCGCACCCGCGTCCGCTCGGCGTCCGGCAGTTCGTAGTCGAGATAGGCCGACAACTGGTCGAGCACATGCTCGTTCCCGTCGCCCCGCCCCCCGCTTATGCGCATGGATAAATTTAAAAGCATAGTCGTCTAGCAGCTCGTATCATAAGCCCCCGCGCCCGGCGACCATGTGGGCACCCTTAAGCGCGGTCATCTCTCTACATCGTAATCCTAAGCGTCACGTTTCACGCTTCACGTTTCACGCATCCCGCGTCACGCATCCCGCTCAGTTATAGAACGTGATCGCCCCCGCAAAAGTTCCCCCCGGCCCAGGAGCAGATCGCGCATCTTGAATCGCGCCCGGCTGATCCGCGATTTGACCGTGCCCAGGTTGGTGTTCATCGCCGTCGCGATTTCTTCGTAGCTGAGACCCTGGATGTCCACCATGATCAAGGCGATGCGCTGGTCATCGGGTAGCTGGGCCAGGGCGTGCTGAATTTCGCGGCTTAGTTCGGCCTGCAAGGCGCGGTCTTCGGGGTCGGTGGTGCGGTCGGGGCTGGGCAGGTCCAGGGGGGCATCGTCGGTCTCGCCGTGCAGCATGTGGTCGAGCGATTGGGTGGGGCGGCGCTGGCGGATGCGGAGCTGGTCATAGCAGGCGTTGGCGGCAATGCGCAACAGCCACGCCTTGAACGACCCGCCCCGGAAGCGGTCGAGGGCGCGGTAGGCCGAGAGGAACGTCTCCTGGGTCGCGTCGGCGGCAGAATCGGGGTCGCCCAGCATCCGGTAGCACAGGCTGTAGACCCGCTGCTCGTAGGTGCGGACCAGATCGTTGAAGGCCCCCAGGCGGCCCTGCTGGGCCGCCGAGATCTGCAATTGCTCGTCCATAGGCGAAGCAGGCTGCACGTCAGGACCTCGGCTGGGGGTGGCGGGGGGCGGGCGGGGGGCACGATCGTGGAACCGGAGCAGCGATTGTCCGACAATCTCTGACCACTGATCGCTGGCGTGTGACCCCTACTTGACGTTTGAGCATCTTTTCGCTATACTATTTCTTGCGCCGGAGTGGCGGAATCGGCAGACGCGCGCGCCTCAAAAGCGTGTGGAGAGATCCGTGTGGGTTCGAGTCCCACCTTCGGCACCCTTTCGCGGGTTTTGGCTGTTTTAAGCCTCATTTGTGTGCTTAATTCTAACGGATGGCACACGGATGGCACACAATGTAAAAACAGCAGCACGCATAGTTAAACACATGGTCTGATTATAGACTGCCCCTTGCTTATCGTCAAGCAAAGGGCAGTCTGTTTTACGACAGGAGCAGGGGTTATGAGGCATCCGATATGAGCTTATCCAGGCGGTCAGCGGCTTGACGCTGCATATCAGGGGATACGTGCGAATAGCGGTCAAGGGTCATTGATATATTCGCGTGGCCCAATCGCTCTTGTACGATCTTGGGATGTTCACCGTTTGCCAGCATCAGAGTAGCCGAGGTGTGCCGTAGATCATGGAAGCGGATAACTGGTACGCCCGCCTTAGCGATCAGCCGCAAGAACCGACTACGCAACGTGTTAGGGTGAACAGGCACTCCTATTGCATCGACAAATACCAGGCCGTTATCAGTATAGGCCGGGCCAGCCGCTAACCGCTCCTCATTCTGGTGTACCCTGTGGCGCTTCAGGCTATCCACTACAGAGCGCGGTAAGGCGATCTGCCGCCGCCCGCTTGCGGTTTTAGGTTGCCCAAAATCGTAACTCCCTTCCGGTCCCCGACTGAGCGTGCGCTTGACACTGAGCGTACCGCGCGCTAGATCTAAATCAGCCCACTTTAAGCCGAGTATCTCTCCGCGCCTCATTCCGGTGAGTAGCGCCAGCCGCCAGAGCGCGGCTAAATCGTTCTCATTAGCAACCGCCAGGAACGCGACAACCTGATGCTCATTCCATGTCACGTATTCGGGCATAATCCGGCGCGGTGCGTCTACGGCCTCAGTCACGTTGCGAGTAAGCAGCCCCCAGCGCATTGCCTGCTTCAGCGCCTTGTGCAAGATGTTATGCAGTAGCTCTACTGAGGTTGGGGATAGGCCAGCTTCAAGGCGATTAGTATAGAGGCGTTGCACATCAAGGGGGGTCAACTTGGCAAGCTGCACACGGCCTATCACCGGCTCGATGTGCTGGTGTGCTAGATCGGAATAACGGCGCTGCGTAGACGGGCGCACGCTTTGTCCGATGGATTCTAGCCAGCGTGTGAGATATTGCGCGACTGTAAGCTTGGCGGCATCAGCTTCGCCAAAGCCCCCACCTTCGATTGTGGCGATCAGTTGGGCCGCCGCAGCTTCAGCGGCGCGCTTGGTCGGAAAGCCTGTTAAACGCCGCTGGCGGCGCGCCCCGGTCGCAGGATCGCGGGGCAAGTCAACCCGTATGCGCCAGGTTATAGTCCCATCCGTCGCGGTATGCTTTGTGATATACCCCTGCATTATTCTGCCTCCTTCAGCTCTGCTAGCTCCTGCTTCGTTGGCCGCCCGCGCTTTCCTCCCGGCTTACGCCGCCAGCCATAGCGCACAGTGTAAACATCATTCCCTAGCACCGCTGCTAACTTGCGGAGTGTATCAAGGTTCGGCTGATGATCGCCTAGCTCTAGCTTGGCAATAGTGATCCGTGATAGGTCCGCCTGTGCTGCTAACTCTTCTTGTGTAAGGTCGGCTGCCGCGCGTAGGTTGCCCAACGTTTGATGCTCAGTCATACCCCTACCCCCTATGGTATGTACTTGTCACGCAGCACAACCCACTCGGCAGCCTCGATTTCATTCTTGCAGCCGACGCCCTCAAATATCGCAATCAGATCGGCCAACGCCACGGGGCTTTTGCGCTCTGTCAGCATGGCTTGAGTGTAGCCCCACAGGTCCGCATGGGGCTTTTTGCCGTAGCGGGATTTGCGCCCGATGTAGCCCATGAAGTACACCAGGTCTACAAGCTCACTAAGCCGCCT
>JBBSEL010000117.1:0-7805 GCA_038239755.1 Chloroflexia bacterium
ACGCCGGGCACCTGGCGCTGGTGGCGGCGGCGCGGGCGGCGAATGATCTGGTCGCCGTCAGCATCTTCGTCAACCCCACGCAGTTTGGGCCGAACGAAGACCTGAGCCGCTACCCCCGCGATGAGGCCCGCGATCTGGCCCTGCTGGACGCAGCGGGGGTGGATTGGGTGTTCCTGCCCCCGCCCGCCGAGATCTACCCGCCCGGTTATCAGACCTATGTCGAAGTGCGCGAGGTGACCCAGCGGCTGGAAGGGGCGGTGCGGCCCGGTCACTTCGCCGGGGTCGCCACCGTGGTCGCCAAGCTGTTCAATCTGGTGCAACCGACCCGCGCCTACTTCGGGCAAAAGGATGCCCAGCAGGTCATCGTCATCCGTCGCATGGTCCGCGACCTGAATTTCCCGCTGGAACTGGTCGTGCGCCCCATCGAACGGGAGCCAGACGGCCTGGCCCGCTCCTCGCGCAACGTCTACCTCAACCTGGAGGAGCGGCAGGCGGCCTTGTGCCTCTCCCGCGCCCTCCGCGCCGCCGCCGAGCAGTGGCAGGCCGGGGTGCGCGACGGCGACACCTTGCGGGCAGCAATGCAAGCCGTGCTGGCCGCCGAACCCCGCGCCCGCCCCGACTACGTCAGCGTGGCCGACCCCGACACCCTGGACGAGTTGACCACCATCGCTCCCGGCCAGGGCGCGCTCGCCTCCCTCGCCGTGCGCATCGGCCCGACGCGGCTGATCGATAATGTGGTGCTGGGGGCGTGATGCGTGATGCATGAGAGGATGCGGGGATGAGACGAGCGGGGCGATGGTTTGGGTGGAAGACGGTCGGGGGGTGGACGGTGGGCACCGCCGTGGGCTGGGCTGCCGCGTGGATACCGATAACGCTGCTGATCAATAGAGACTTCTATCCGCCATTTTCGACAGGCGACCTCCACATCAATATGGACCCGTTGGAGCCACTACGCACAATGCTGCTGCTCCTGGCAACCATACTGGCCTTTGCCATGCTGGGCGCGTGCGTCACCGGATCGGCACAGTGGGGGGTCTTCCGCGCCCACAGCGGTACCAGGCGGGCCGATGCCTGGTTGCGTGCCACCGTCCTGGGCATGGGGGCGGCGTGGCTGGTCGGTACAATCCCGCTACTAGGCTGGACGCAAGGGCGCTTGATCGAAGTAAGCGACACTACTAGCGAGTTAGAGGTCTTAATTACCCTAGTGGTACGTGGTGTGGTCATGGGCGGGATCGGGGGGCTGATTACCGGGTTCGCGCAGGCCCAGGTGTTGCGGCGCTGGCGGCTAGAGGGCGACGGCTGGATCGTGGTGAGCGTCGGTGCCTGGGTGAGCGGTAGCCTCGGCTACTGGCTGATCTATGAGATCGTAAACCGCTGGTTCAGCACAATCTACAGCACCTATTACGTGTACCACCAAGGCCCCTGGTGGCTGGGCCGCCTGGGCCTGCCGGATTATACCCTGACTATGCTGATCGCCGGGATCAGCAGCGGCCTGATCGTAGGCGCGATCACCGGGTTGGCCTTGAAACGGCTGTTGGCAGGCGCAACCACACCCCACTATCAGCCACTAACCCCCAACCCCTAACCCCCAACCCCCGGAGACCGCTATGCTACTGGTCATCAACGTCGGGAATACGCATACCAAACTGGGCCTGTACGACGAGGCGCGGCTGGCAGCGCGCTGGCGGCTGGGGGCGGAGCGAGAACGCACGGCGGATGAGTGGGGGGCTACCCTGATGAGCCTCTTGTCCGGCGAGGGATGGGGCCGGGGGGTGATCCAGGGGGCGATTTGCGCCAGCGTAGTGCCGCCGATCACCGAGGCGTTGCGCGAGATGTGCGAACGACATCTGCATACCCCCCTGCGCGTGGTCGGGCCGGGTCTGGACGGCGCGCTGGCGATGGACGTAGATGCGCCGGAGCGGGTGGGCACCGACCGGCTGGTGAACGCCTATGCCGCCTTTCGGCGCTGGGGCGGCCCCTGCCTGGTGGTAGACCTGGGCACGGCGACAACATTCAACGTGGTCAGCGCGGAGGGGGTGTTCGTGGGTGGGGCCATCGCGCCGGGGCTGCGGCTGGCCGCCGAGGCGTTGGCCGGGCGCGGCGCGCAACTCTACGCCGTGCCGCTCGACCCCCCGCCGAGCGCGATAGCCCGCAATACCACCGAGGCGATGCAGGCCGGGCTGGTGCTGGGCTACGTCGGGCTGGTCGAGGGGCTGATCGGGCGGATGCGGGCCGAATGTGCGGCGCGGGGCTGGCCGCCTGTCCCCGTCATCGCCACCGGGGGTCTGGCCCCCACCCTCGCCCGCGCTACCGCCATCTTCGATCAGGTGGAGCCGGACCTGACGCTGGAGGGGCTGCGGCTGTTGTATGAGGAAACCGCAGATAACCAGGGATCAGGAGGGTAACCGTATCCTTCGCGCCCGGTGGTACGTATACTATAATTGGACAGCCTGATCGGAGGCTGGCTCCGCCCCCGCAGAGGCGGCCACCGGAAGAAGGGAACAAGGCGATACCTGATGCAAAAATGGCGCGGCCTTCGACGGATGATAATCTTTCTGGCCCCAGCACTCTTGCTGCTCCAGATGAGCAAAATAGACCTATTGCGCCCGCTGAGTGATGGCTGGCGGGAGATCACCACCGGCGTCCACACGCAGGCGCGGACGGATAGCTATGTCGAAGATGTCGCGTTCACGCCCGATGGGCAGGTGCTGATCGCCGCGTCCCAGCACGATGGCGTGCAGTTCCGGCGGCTGGCCGATGGGCAGGTGTTGCACACCTTCGGCAGGGTATTGCGGCACGCGACCCTGGCCGGGGACGGCACGCTGCTGGCGACGCAACAAGGTAGCGGCCCAATGCTGATCAAAATCTGGCAGACGGGCAACGACCAGACGCCCATCCAGACGTTGACCAGCACATGGGCAGGGGGCATGGCCTTTGCGCCCGACAACCAACAACTGGCGATAGCAGGCGCAACGAACGTCCAGGTCTGGTCGGTCGCTGAGGGCACGCTCGTGCATACGCTGGCGGTCGAGGGAGCCACGGTCGCGTTCACGCCGGATGGGCAATTCCTGACCGTCGGGATCCCCAACAAGGGGGTGCAACTCTGGCGCAGGAGCGATTGGACCCAGACAGTCGCCGTCGCCGGGTGGGGGACGTTCCTGGCCCTGGCCCCCGACGGGCAGATCGGCGCGGTCCCCGCAACGGTAGACCAGGGCACGATTCTGCTCTGGCGCACCAGCGATGGGGCAATCCTGCATACGCTGACCGGCGTAACGGGGCAAATCCAGGCCCTAACCTTTAGCCCCAGCGGAACCGTGCTGGCGAGTAGCGACGGTGACGGCGGGGTCCAGGTGTGGGATGTGCGTAACGGCGCCCTGCTCCAAACCCTGACAATGGGCGCCAGCGACAGTGTGGGAACGCTCGCCTTCAGCCCGGATGGGCAAACGCTGGCGATGGGCAGCTATCAAACCCTGCGGCTGTGGACACTGCCCGGTCCCATCGCCCAGCCAGCTAAACACCCGTAACCGCGCGGCCAATTTCATCGGGAAGGATGTACCTTGCTCGTGTACAAGCGACTCTCGCTACAACACGTTCCGATCGGGCTGATCGCCGTGGCCCTGCTGCTGGCAGCCACCGGCTGCGACAGCGGTGCGACCCCGACCCCCACGGCGGCTGGCCCCAGCGCCGCCGTCATCGCCGTGAGTGGCCCCGCCTTCGCCTGCGCCCAGACGACGGGCTGCACCACCCCTGCCATCCTGGGGGCGCAGGTCTTTACCAACGGCGAGGCCCGTACCGCCGCCGGGGCCACGGCCAATTTGCAGACGGCCACGACGGTCTTTCGGCTGGAGGAACAGGCCACGATCCAATTCAAAACGGTGACGGACGCCGTCACCCAGGTGACGCTGGCCGCCGGGCGCTTGTTCGTGCGCCACGCGAACGGCAAGGACCAGATCACGATCCAGGCGGGGAATGTCCGCGTGGATGCCCTGGATATGGGCGACGGCACCCCCACCAATATCACCGTCGTGATGAGCGACACCGCCACCTACATCGGCCTGCCGGATGGGAGCACTAATGCGCGGGTGACGTTGAACAACGGGCCGTCGGCGGTCCTGCAAGAAAGCTTTACCTACACGATCCCCAACGGTGCCCAGGGATTGCCCCCCCCGGTGCTGATCGATGCGGTCGAGTAGGCTCGGTGGGACCATTTCAGCCCGCAATTGCAGCCCACCCCGTTCGTACCGGGGACACCAACGCCCTGACCCGCCCCTGTAGGCACACAGCACTCAGCACTCGTTACTGACCACTGACCACTGACCACTCGCATCCCGGAGGCCGCATGTTCGCAGGCAAGACGATTATTCTCGGCGTGACCGGCGGGATCGCCGCGTATAAGATGGTGGAGGTGGCGAGCCGGTTGACCCAGGCGGGGGCGGCGGTGGATGTGATCTTGACCGAGGCGGCGCAACGGTTCGTGACCGCGCTCACCTTCGGGGCGATCACCCATCGCAAGGTGCGGACCGACCTGTGGGCTGACTGGCTGGGCGACGATACCGGGCATGTCCACCTGGCACAGAGTGCCGACGCGCTGGTGGTCGCCCCGGCCACGGCGCACACCCTGGCCCGGCTGGCCCTGGGGCTGAGCGACGATCTGCTGGTCGCCGTCGCTTTGTCCACCAGCGCGCCCCTGCTGGTTGTCCCGGCGATGGAGTCGCACATGTACGCCCACCCGGCCACGCAGGGCCATCTCGCCACGCTGCAAGAACGCGGGGCGCTGGTAATGGAGCCGGGCAGCGGCCACCTCGCGTCGGGGGCCAGCGGGCTGGGGCGGCTGCCCGAACCGCCGCAGATCGTGGACGCGATCCGGGTGCTGCTGGGGCGGGGCGGGCCGCTCGCCGGGCGGCGGGTGGTCATCACCGCCGGGGGCACCCAGGAGCCGCTCGATCCGGTGCGCTATCTCGGCAACCGCTCGTCGGGGCAGATGGGTTGGGCGCTGGTCGAGGCGGCGCAGGCGCGGGGGGCCACCGTCACCCTGATCCACGGGCCGGTGGCGCTCCCCGTGCCGTGGGGGGTGGAAGCCGTGCCGGTGGGCACCACCGCCGACCTCGAAGCGGCGGTGCGGGCGGCGGTGGTCGGGGCCGACGTGCTGATCATGGCTGCCGCCCCCGCGGATTTCCGCCCGGCCACCGTCCACGCCGAGAAGATCAAGAAGGCCCCCGGCGAGGACACGCTGACGCTCGATCTGGTGAAGAACCCCGACATCCTGGCCGGGCTGCGCGGGCTGCCGGGCACCGACGGGCTGATCAAGGTCGGGTTCGCCGCCGAGACGCACAACCTGCTGGCGAACGCCCAGGCCAAGATGGCGGCGAAAGACCAGCACCTCCAGATCCTGAACGAAGCGATCAGCAGCCTGGGCGCGCCCACCAGCGCCGTGACCATCCTCGACCGGGCGGGCGGCATCGAAGAACTCCCCACCCAGCCCAAGGCGCTGACGGCGGGGCGGATTCTGGACCGGGTGGTGGGGTTGTTGGGCAAGGTATGAATCGTGCGGCGGGTTGTATAAGCCGGGTAGCGGGGCATTCCCAATAGCGAATTCGAGGAGGGAACACCGTGGCAATGACAACAACCGAGGGGGAGTATCGCACGGTGCGCTGGGGCCTGCTGGGCGGGCTGGCGCTCTGTCTCGTGGTGATCGGCTATAGTCTCGTCCGCTATCCGAGTATCCTCATGCCCCTGGCGGCCAGCGCGATCTTCCTGGGCATGATGGCGGTGGCGGTGGTCGTGTACGGGGTGGCGGCAGTGCGTGGCACCCGCCCCCGCGCGGCGGCACCCGCCCTGGCGCTCCGGGCCGGAATCGGGTGGGGCATCCTTGTCGGAATGCTCTGGATCGTGGAGGTGGTGGCGGGTAACGTACTCGACACCCGGCAACCAGGGGTGCAGGTGCTCTATTACGGCGCAGAAGGGGCCGCCTATGGCCTGCCGCTGGTGGCGGGTATATGGGCGGCCCGGCACACCGGGCAGGGCACCACCGGGGCGCAGATTGGGTTCTGGAGCGGGCTGGTCAGCGGGCTGATCACCTTCCTGGCGCTGATGCTGGTCATCTACATCGGTCTCGCTTTGCATCTGTCCACGCTGATCGATCCAAACGAACTTCAGTCCCTACCGAAGGCCGGTGTGCCCGACGCGGCGACTTATGTCGTGGGCGACGGGCTGGCCGGGGCCACCAGCCACCTGCTGCTGATCGGGCCGGGGTTGGGCACGCTGGCCGGGGCCATCGGCGGCTTCATCGGCGTGCAACTCAGGCCGTAACGGCTGCCCCGTGCCCAACAATATAACCATAAAGACGTAATGGGACCGAACAGGGTCTACAGTCACGACTACGCTGCCGCCGTAACGATCCCCGGCCACGAGTCGTTGTATGCTGTACTAACCCCAGGTGGACATCACACCCAGGTGGCGCGGATAACAGACAGCCCGCCCCCCGGTTCTTATAAAGATCCCTGGATCATCTCCACGGAAGCGGGACGTTACTATGCCAATAGAGGATTTGCTAGACGAATGCGTGCGCATCCGGGCTGCCGGAGGCAATGTCGCACCGTTGCTGGCGCAGTATCCAGAACTGCGGGAGGAAGTGGAAACGCTGCTGGACCTGGCCCAAACCACCGAGCGGCTGCCACGTGCCGCGCTATCACCAGAGATGCGTGCCCGCATGTTCAAGCGCATCGATACCGTGACCCGCCAACCCCCCGACGCGCCCCCCATCCGGCCCGATAGCGGCCCCGAAGACGCCCGGCTGCGCCAACTGGCCTACCAGCTAGGCGTACCCCGCGACACCGTCCGTCATTACCTCGGCCCTAATGGCGCCGCCCAGATCGGCGAGTTCCTGGGCCTGCCCGGCTACGGCGCGATGTTTGCGGCGTTGGGGCTGTTGCTCCGCTGGTTGCAGGTGCTGGAGCATCGCGGGTTGGGGTTGTAACCGCCATGCCCGCTGCCACCCCCACCGTCACCGCCACGGCCACGGCGGCTCCTGGGTCCGTGACCATCGCGCTCAACCCGACCGACCTGACCCACTGGCTGGTGCTGCTGATCATCGCCGCCCTGGTCGGGCTGGTGGTCGAGGTCTTGCGCGGGGGAGCGGTGCCGTTGGGGCCGCTCGGTGGTATCGGCGCGGCGTTAATCGGGGCGTGGTTAGGGGCGGATCTGCTCTACCCGCGTTACCCCATTCTCCCCCCCATCGCCTTCGATGGCGTGGCCCTCATCCCGGCGGTTTTGGGGGCACTCATCCTCGGTTTCCTCTTCGGCATGCTCGGTGGCAGCCGCAAACGCGGCTATTACTAGTGCCCGCAGCCGCACCGGGGGCATGCCCTCGTTCCCCTCGCCGCGCCGATAATCCCCACTCCACACATCGCGCTCCCCCGCAAACAGGGTACTCTGTTGATCTGAAAACTTGACAGCGGTATTGGCATGTGCTATGATATGGGTGATTACCCAACCGCCAGTTTGAAGGACAAAGAGGCGCACGGCAGACGGGATCATTCGCTGTGCCCTTGTACCCAGTCGAGGCCAGTTAATGATAGACGAGCGCATCACGCAACCCCGCCGGAATACGGAGGACGAAAGAGCCATCGTGGATGATGAGGATAACCGCACCGAGGTGGATGAGCCAATCCCCGCCAAAGTACCCACCGCCCCCAGCCGCGTAGGCCGCCCGGCCACGGCTCGTGGCCCGGCCAGCCCGATCCATGCCGACAAGCCGGTCTTCACCCTGAGCGTCGCCGCCGATCTGCTCGGTATGCACCCCCGCA
>JBBSEL010000118.1:0-7753 GCA_038239755.1 Chloroflexia bacterium
AGAGGACGTTCTCCACCCCCATTGGATTCGCACTGGGGACCACCTGCCACCCGCTGCCATCCCAATGTTCGACCAGCGGGGCGGTAGGAGATCCCCCGCTCCCCGTGCCGACGGCCCAGATATCGTTGGCCGCCAGGGCGGTCACCCCGATCAGGGCACTGAAGCTCAGCGTTGGCGCAGACACCAGGCTCCAGGCGCTGCCGTTCCAGTGGAGGATGAGGGCCTGGGGACCATCGCTGGAGCCGACGGCCCAGACATCATTCGCTGCCACGACCGCCACCCCAAACAGGCGGTTGGTGACCCCCGGCACGTTGGGGCTGGGGATCTGCGTCCAGGTCTGCCCATTCCAGTGGAGGGTGAGTGTCGTGTCGTTGCCGCCCACCGCCCAGATGTCGTTGGTGGTCCAGGCCGCCACGGCGCGTAGCTCCTCGGTGCCGGAAAACACCGGCGTCGGCACCTGGCTCCAGGCCAGCCCATCCCAGTGGATTGCCAGCGGTTGCCGGTTGTTTCCCACCGGGCGGCTGCCCACCGCCCAGACATCGCTCGCGGCCACGATGCTGACTCCATACAGCGGGCTGTACGTGTTGGCGTTGGGCGTGGGAACCTGGGTCCAGGTCGCGCCATCCCAGTGCAGTACCTGATCGCCTACCGCCCACACATCAGTGGTGGTGCGCGCGGCTACCCCGTAGAGATCGCCGATGCCGGGATTGGTGGCGATGTTCCACCCGCTGCCGGTCCAGTGTTCGATCAGCATGGGGCGCGAGGTACTGCCGCCCTGGCGGGCACCGCCCACCGCCCAGACATCGCTCGGCCCGGTGGCCGCAACGCCGTAGAGCAGGTTGGCGTTGAGCGGCTCTTCGGGATGGGGGACCAGATCCCAGCCCGCGCCGCAGCCGGGGGTCGGGAGTGGGGTCACGGTTGGGCCGGGGGTCACGCAGGCGGTGCTGTAGCGCTCGACCAGGGGGCCATCGCCGCCGTAGCCCACAGCCCACAGTTCGCCCCCGCTGGCGAGGGCCACCCCGGCCAGTCGGTTGGGGATCGCGCCGGTGTTGGGGCTGGGCGCGGTGCTCCACGCGCTGCCGTCCCAGTGCAAGGTGAGGGTCTGCTCGGTGCCGCCGGGGGCATAGGCGGAGCCGACCGCCCAGATATCGGCGGCCCCACCCAGGGCCACGCCGAAGAGGATATTCTCGCGCGGCCCGTTGTTGGGGCTGGCGACCACGTTCCAGGTGGTGCCGTTCCAGTGCTGGATGAGGGTGCGTGCGCCTTCGGCTCCGGCCACGCGGTAATAGCCGACCGCCCACAGGTTGGTGCTGCTGACCGCGCCCAGCCCCCGCAGGGTGTTGGCTCCGGTACCCAGGTTCGGGCTGGCGACCTGGCTCCAGACCGTGCCATCCCAATGGACGATCAGGGTGGAGGTGGTGTTGCGGGCGGTCTCATAGTAGTAGCCCACCGCCCAGACATTGTCAGCGGCGAGCGCCTTCACATCATACAGGGTGCCGGAAACCGCGACCGCCGGGAGGATGCCGAGGCTCCATTGCGCCCCATCCCAGTGCAGCACGAGCGGCCCCTCGCTATCGCCCACCGCCCAGACATCATTGGCGGCCCGGATGGTGACCGCCCGCAGGTGATTGCTCGGTGCTCGGCCATCCGGACTCTGCACCTGGCTCCAGGCTTGCCCATCCCAATGCAGGGTGAGGGTGCTGGACTCGCCACTGCCTGGCCCGTGACCGCTGCCCACCGCCCAGACATCGTTGGCGGCACTGGCAGCGACCCCGTAGAGCTGATCCTGGAACGAGGTGATGGAGGCGGCGAAGCGCGTCCAGCCGGTGCCGTTCCAATGGAGGATCAGCGCTTCATTACTGCCGTCGGTGGCCGAGGTGGTATAGCCGACGGCCCAGATATCGGTGGCCGACACGGCGGCGACGGCATTGAGGACTGCGGTGCCGGTGGCGACCGGTGGGCTGGCGACAATGTTCCAGGCCAGGGCACAGTCGGGTGCGGCAAGCACGTCCATCGCGCCGCGCTCTTGGGCGCGAAGACTCCTCGTGCTACCCGCCATCCCGGCCAGCAGCACGAGGATCGGCACGGCGATCCACAGGATCTTGCGTGGCATATTGATATTTTCCTTCACAGTGGGATCACCCGAGGCGATCAGGGGGCTTGGTGGTTGGCTACATGCTCCAACACATTGAAGTGCTGGTTTAGGCATCGCCCGCGGGGCGGGGGCGGCGACGACCACGAACACGGAGCGGCGTGCCCTCAATGATCCAGGCAGCCAGAAGCGCGAAGGCCACCCGCACCAGCAGCAACCATCCGGTCGTCCGCAGAGTTGAGACTGTTGAGCGTCGATAGATCATGGGGGCACCTCGTTGAGCTAAAGTAGCCAATAATCGCTAGCAGTGCGGCGCGCACTGGCCGGGGGTGTACGTTGACTAAGCGGATCGATCCGACAGAATCGGGGTCGAACCGAGCCTTGCCTCGCCTAAGGTGGTGGGATAGTTGAGCTGCTCATTTACGATGTCCCTTATTAAAGCATGGCCCGCCGCCTCGAGCAAGAGCGCAGCGGGATAAAAAGCGGATGGCTTGTGGGCTTTCCAGCCTGACGCAACGCGTGGTTGACGATACCAACCTGGCAATACCTGGAGTAGTAACCTGGCCTTTATTATAGCCAGAGCAGGTGCCCCAACGTTGCGTTTTGTTGCGCTTTGTTGCGCTGGGGCCGCACCCACCCTGCGGCCCCATCTACCAGTGCCTGGGGCCGCAATGACGAACGCCCCGGCCTAAAGCGGCGGGGCGTTCCTGACGACCGGGCGTCCGGCCCGGCTAGCGCTACGGGATCGACAGCGGGGTGGCTTCCGCAGCAGCTGGGGTCGCCACGACGGCGGCGGGGTTAGAGGGGTCCGGCATCACCCGGGTCAGGGCCAGGGCGATGGCCTGCTCCAGCGTCAGGGCCTGGCCTTGGGCCCAACTGGCGGCCAACTCGGTGGGGGTCAGCTGGGTACCCAGCGCCCCCTGGTCGCGTTCATAGGCCGCTCGTTCGCGGGGGGGCAGCGGGGCGGCGAGCGCCGTGCGCAAGGCCTCCGCCGCCCCGAACAACTGCGCGGCCCGTTCCGGCTGCCCTTCGGCCACCGCCAGGCTCGCCAGACCCTCGAAGGACTCGGCGCAGCCCGATTGATCCCCCAGTGCCCGGCGGTGGCGCAAGCTCGCCTGGTAATAGTCCGCTGCCGCCTCATAGCGACCCTGGTCCTGGAGTAGGGTGCCCAAGTTGTGGAGGATAAACGCCAACCCCCGCCGGTCGCCCGCGGCCTGGCGGAGCGCCAGGCTCGCCGTATAACGGGCCGCGGCCTCCGCTGTGTCGCCCCGTTTGCGGGCGATATTGCCCAGATTGTTCAGCACGGCGGCCTGGCTCTGGGTATCCCCCAGGCTCACCTGCAAAGCCAGGCTCTGCTCGTACCACGTTTGCGCGAGCGCATAATCGCCCTGCGCGGCGGCGACCATGCCCAGAGCATTGCCAGCGGCGGCTACGCCCGATCCATAGCCCGCCGCCGTTTGGCGATGCCAGCTCTGCTGTAACAACCCTTGAGCGAGCCCATAGCGGCCCTGCGCCAGAAAGATCAACCCTAACTGGTAGAGGGTCCAGGCGATGCCCGGCTGATTATGCGCCGCCCGGAACCAGTGCAAGCTGGTCACCTGCCGGGTGCGCGCGGCCCGGTAATCCCCCTGGGAATAGGCGAGCAGACCCAGGCCGAGGTAGGCCCGGGCCTGGCTCACCGCGTCGCTCGCCGCCTGGGCCACGGTCAACGCGGTCGTAAAGTGGGCCTGGGCCGCCGCGTACTCGCCCAACCGCCAGCTAAGCTGGCCTGCGTACGCCTGGGCGGCGCTATGGAGGGCCGGATCCCCCACCGGCCCCAGCACCAGGGCCCTGGCCAGCCACTGATACCCCTCGCGCAGGTAATTGCGCACCTGGGCCAGGCGGGCCACGGCCATCCCCAGGTGCAGCGCCGGGTCCGCCGCTTGGTGGGCCAGAGCCCATTCCAACGCCTGGCCCAGATTGGGGTACTCCGCTTCCAGGCGGGCCAACCAGCGGGCTTGGTCGCTCCCTTGCAAACCGAGGGCCGCCTGCGCGGCCAGGGTCTGGTAGTAGTCGAGATGCCGTGCGCGGGCCACCGCCTCCGCCCCCTGCGCGTGCAGGCGCTCGCGGGCGTAGAGGCGGATCGTCTCCAACATCGTGAAGCGCGCCTCATCGGCCAGGCCGGGACCGCGGTGCAGCAGACTTTTGTCGAGCAAGGCCGTGAGACCGTCCAGAACCCCCGCCTGCTCGCGGGGAGCGGTCACCGCGACGGCAGCTGCCCAGGTAGCCCCTCCGGCAAAGAGGCTGAGGTGCGCGAAGAGGTGTTGCTCCGCCGGGGTGAGGAGGTCATAACTCCAGGCCACCAACGCCTGGAGCGTCTGCTGGCGCGGGAGGAGCAGCGGACTGCCTCCGGTGAGCAAGGCGAAGCGGTCGGCGAGATGGGCGCGGATCTCGGCGACCGTCAGCACCCGCAGGCGCGCGGCGGCCAGCTCGATCGCCAGCGGGATCCCATCCAACTGCTGGCAGATGTCGCGCACGGCGGCCACATTGGCGACGGTCAGGGTAAACAGCGGATCGACGGCCTGGACCCGATCCACGAAGAGCTGGATCGCGGCGAAGGCCGCGACGGCGGCGGGAGTCGCCGGGGTTTCCGGCGGGGGGAGGGCGAGGGCGGGCACGCGCCAGATGACTTCCCCCGGCAGGTGCAACAGGTGGCGGCTAGTCGTCAGCACCCGCAGGGCCGGGCAGTGGCGAAGGAGCTGCTGGACCAGCGGGACGACCGCGGGCAGGAGGTGCTCACAGTTGTCCAGCACCAGGACCAGGGGTTGGGACCCCAGGACCGTGCACAAGGTGGTCACGACGTCTTGTCCGGCCTGCTCGATTACGCCGAGACGGCGCGCCACCAGCGCGGGCACGTGCAGCGGATCGCGCAGGGCCTCGAGCGCAATCCAGCGCACCTCGGTGGCGCGCTCCTGTTGCAACCGGACGGCCACCTCCAGAGCCAGGCGGGTTTTGCCACACCCACCAGTGCCGGTGAGGGTCACCAGGCGGGTCGTGCGCAGCCGGTCGGTCAAGGCGGCGACCTCCGCGTCGCGCCCAATGCAGCGGGTCTGGGGGACGGGCAGTGGGGGCTGGGTCAGCAGGGGAGGGACGGCGACCGCTGGCGGGCTGCGCGGAGCCGGAGGGGTAAGGAGATCGAGGGGCGGGGCCTGCCACTCCGCCGGGCTGAAGGAGGGACAGTCCACCAGGGCGAGGAGTTCCGCCGCTTCGGCTTGAGTGGTCAGCGCCCCCCAGTCAGCGAGGGTCCGCACGATCGCCCGGACATCGCGCGCGGTCAGCACCACCCCGCCGGCGCGGTGCAGCCGGCGGCTGAGTTCGCTGGGGGTCAGGCCGATCGCGGCGGCGAGATCTTTCTGGGTGGGGCGCCGACCATCATAGGGCGTGCTCCGGCGGGTGAGTTCGTGCACCCGCGCCCGGAACGTGGCTACATCGGGCATGAATCCTCCTTACTCCCGATCGATGGGCGGCCCAGGAGCCAGGACGGCGGTCGGGCAGCGGGGCGGGTTGGTCGCGCGGTGCTGCATTACCGGCCAGGGACCCACCAAGCGACCAAGTCCCAAAGCGGAAAGGGTGTTTGGATCGCCGCAACGGTCGCGAGAAACCCTGGCGCGTCCCCGGCAGACACGCTATGGCACTGTCCGGCGCGGTGTTGCATGGGTGGGGACGCGTTTTCTATGCGATGGGTGAAGCGTTTAGGCGGGAGAGGATCCACACCCGGGTGGCGGCCCCAGCAGGGACAGCGGCGCGGTACGGCGGCCGACGTTAGCATAGCGCCATTATACAATAGCGGGGCAACAAGGTTCGCCAGTGGGACCATGCCGGGCGCCGCCCAATGTAATAGATGCTGTAGCGAGCAGTTGCGGGGCAGTATATACGCCCTCCGCGGGGGTGGCTTGGCGGACAAGGTAAACATGGGGATGGTTTAGGTGGCCAGTCCCGCCGGAGCCGCTGGCGGGGCGCGTGAGGGACACGCCGGCGGGGCCGGGGTGGGCTTTTGGAAGCATCCGCCAGTGGGACCCGTCCCTGGGGTGATCTCTGGCGTATGGCTGACCAACGGATATGGCGCGCCGCCCGCGCTGCGCAATAATGCCACCAATCCGACCCGCATCACCGCTGGGCGAGGGGGGGACAACTGAGGAAAAAGGCCCCGGCCACCATCTTGCTCAACTGCCCGCGCGTGAGCGGATTGCTGGCGCGGAAATAAGGCCGATTCTCGGGTGGCAGGCAGGGTTCCCGCCCGCCCCCGCAGGCATACCCGCTGCTCAGCCCCTGGGCCGCGAGCCACTCCACGCTGTCGTAGAAGGGACTGGTCGGATACACATCCGCAAAGGTCTGTCGGCGGCTGGTGATGGAGGGGCCGTGCCGGGCCTCATACACCATACTCGCCAGTTGCCCCCGCGTCACCGGCGCATTGGGGCGGAAATAGCGGCGGCGGGGCTGGTCGGTGCAGGGCTCGGCGGGTCCGCCACACCGGTAGCCACTCACAACCCCCTGCCGGACTAACTCCTCGATCCAGACCCAGAACGGACTCCCAACCGGTACATCGCCAAAGGTCTGTCGGTTGTAGGGGATTGGCTCGCGGAAGCCAGCAGCCTGGGTAAGGATCTTGGCGGTGCGGCCGCGCGTCACCCCGGTGGTGGCGCGATAGTAGGCGCGGGGGCACGGCTCGCCCGGCCCGCCACAGGGATAACCGACTACCAACCCCTGACAGGCCAGGCACTGGATGGTGGCATAAAAGGGATGCCCCACTGACACATCAGCAAATTGCTCGGTACACACCGTCGGTGTTGAGTGGGGGGTGGACGGACAGGGCCGTTCGTCATAGGCAAACAGTTCCCTGAGCCCCTCCACCGGCCCCTGCGCGTCGCGCCCCCCTACCACGTACAAGGTCGCGCCCACCGCCCCACCACTCGCCAGCCACCGCGCAGCCGGCAAGGAGGAGAGCCGCACCCACGGGTCGCGCGACGCGCTCAGATCCAACGCCACGACACTGGTGCTGGGGGCCGATTCGTTCTTGATCCCGCCGCCCGCCAGGATCCAGCGCCCATTGAGCAGGGCACCGGCAGCGGCCCACCGGGCGTCGGGCAAATCGGCGATGGTGTAATCATTCCAGCGATTGGTCGCGGGATCATATTGATAGGTCTTCGCGGTAGGGATGCCCGCGCTCAGCCCTCCCGCACTATAGATCAACCCGTTGGCGACCACGGCACTGAGGCTATCTACCACCTGCGGATAGGCCGCGATGGTGCCGGGTGCCGCCCAAGTGTTCGTGCTGATCGTATAGACATCAACACTGGCGGTTTCGTGCCCCCCAATCCGATAAATCCGGCCATTAAGATAGACGGCCGCCTGCTGCACCGTGCCCTGCGGCGGTGCCGCCAGGGTAGTGTAGCGGTTGGTCGCCGGGTCGTAACGCCACAGCGTGGGCATAGCGTGATTACCGTCATAGCCGTTCAGCAGATAGATGAATGTTCCGTCACTGACCGCGCTGGCCCCCCGGCGCACCGCCGGTAACTGGGCAAGCTCCGTCCAACGGTTGGTGGCCGGGTCATAACGGTAGGCCAGGGGGTGTACGGGGCGGCGGCTCCGCCGAAGCGATAGAGCAGGCCGTTATGCATGACG
>JBBSEL010000119.1:0-7749 GCA_038239755.1 Chloroflexia bacterium
ATGGCTGGGGGCCGTGCGAACACGAGCTGTGCGGCTGTGTCCTGCCACCCTATAGTCGCGGATCTGGGACCGCTGCCCCGCCTTATTGAGTGTGGGGGGGGCGCGCCCAATGGGCGCCCCCGGAGGCCACCCCATTCCCGCTACAGGCGGACCTTCGCTACGCCTGTACCCTCCGCGCCAAGTACGTGCCAAAAGGTGCGGTGTTGCAGCGATGCGGTCTGTGGTTACACAACCGATAGGCTATAACCTCCGACAGATTCCACCATCCCTTCCGGCGAGGCGTCTCCGGTACTGCCGTCATAGTGGTCTATATAAGGAAGGCGACCGCGCAAGGAAGGGCGAAGTTATTCATACAATCCATGGATCACATAATGCTGATTATGTGATCCTAAGTACTGCACAGGTATGTTAGTCGGGAAGTACGGCATGGTGTTTCCACAGCTTGACCCAGGCGTGAGGGGTTCTCACAACGGGCTGATCCCGGCGTCTTGCAGTAGGCCATCCAGGCGGTCGAGGACCAGCGCCGGTTCCAGCCCTGATGCCGCCAGTTTTTCGCGGGTGGCATCGCCGGTCAGCACCAGGCAGGTCGCCATCCCGGCGCGGACACCCATCGTGATAGCGGTCTCTAGCCGCTCCCCCACCATGATGCAGCGCCATGATCGTCGCGACCATGATCGGAGACGGCTTGCCGACGATAGGGTCACATTTCACGCCGGTACAGGCTTCGATCGCGGCGATCATCGCCGCGGCGTCCGGTTCGCCGCCACCGGGCACCGAGTAGTAACGGTCGGGGGTGGTGCCAACCAGGCGCGCCCCGGCCCGAATGGCGTCGAACGCTACCTGTAGCTTGTGGGTAGCAGGCATTCTGCTGGGCGGCGTGATGCTACTGATTGGTGGAGTCGTTTTAGATACGGCGTCTACCCGCTCCAGCACGACGACTGCCCCCAGCACCGTCATCTTGCCGCCCGCAGAGCGCGTGCCCCCCTCGTTACAACTTCCCCTGACAGCCACCCTAACCCCAATGGCTCAAGTAGGGCTAGAGGTGAAAGGCACACTCCTTGCCAGTAGAGAGGGCAATCCTACTGACCGGCGGTCTCCTGATGCTGCGCTGGCCGTTAACCAATGTCCTCGATGAACAGGCCTGTTACGATGCGTTACTCCACTTACTCCAGCCCCACGGCTTACAATGCCCGCAGGGCCATCCGCTGCCCCCAACCAAGCCCCCCATGACCGCCATCGCATGGTGGTTGACTACCGCTGCCGCCAATGTGGGGCCGTCTTCAACCTCTTCACGGGTACGCTCTTTAGCAAAAGCCGTTACTGCTGTGCGATCCTGCTCCAAATCTTGCGCGGCATTGCGCAGGGCATGCCCACCGCTCACTTGGCCGCTGAATTGCACATTGACTGCGGGCATCTGTTACAGCGTCGCCACACCATTCACGCGCTGCTCCAGCAGCGCTTCCCCCCCCTCAGCGCTGCCCGATCCGACCCAGGAAAGCGACGAGGGGTACGTCAATGCGGGCGAAAAGGGCTGGAACCAGGATAATCCGGCACGTCCACCCCGCCGCCGGGCGAACAAACGCAAAGGCCATGGTACCTGGGCGAACGACCGCCAGCCGATCCAGGGGATCGTGGAACGCGCCAGCGGCCAGATCCGGGTGCGGGTGCTGCCCCACAGTACGGCAGCCGCCTTGCGCCCCTTGATCGAAGCGACCACGCCAGTGGGCAGCACGATCAATACCGATGAGTGGCGCGGGTACAGTTGGGTCGCGGCGAGTGGACGAGAGCATCAGACGGTGAACCACACGCTCGGGCAGCGCGAGTGGGCCTGCGCTGCCGATGGGGTGCGTGAAGGGCATAGCAACACCATCGAAGGGCTATGGACGGGGCTGCGCAACCACCTGCGGCCTTTTCGCGGCGTGAACAAGTGGTTCTTGAGCGGATACGTCGCCATTTTTGAGTGGGCGCATAATCTCAAAGAAGTGACCGGCGAGTTCGTCGCCCTGATGATCGTTCCTTTCACCCGTAAGCTTACTTGAGCCTACTCTTTTTCAGCGGTGTCTCCTCAATGCGGCTCCCCACCGTCATCCGGTGAGAGCGTACTTGTATCAGGCTCTTCGAAATTAGGGCTGCGCGCCCCGCATGGGCGGCTCGGTGGCCGGAGTTGGTCCTGGTGAAGGCCGGGACGGTTCCGCATGGCCGGGCAGTGCGTCCGCCCTGGCCCGCTGCGCGGAACCGTCCCCGCGTGGTCCGGTGTGCCCAATTTCGCGGCGCTGACTCTATCTATGGCGTTACTTTATCCAGGGACCGACACCTTCCATCAGGAGATTTCCGCTGTGCGCGTCAAATACTTCAGCAGCGCGCTGGTAGTGGGTTGGGAGGGCACCGCTGGAGGGGCTGTTTAAAAGAAAGTCGCCACTGTATTGCACATAGCACAAGAGCGTGTCGGGATCGATCGCGCGGGCACCGGGTATGCGGGTACGCAGGGCGCGTTCGGTGAGGAACTCGATCTTGACGACCCCGATCGTTGTTGCGGACGTGTAATTGCCGACGGCGTTGGGGTTGTGTGTTTGCTGGTAGCCGATGACATCCATTGCGGTAAAGGCGGGGGTTTGCGGGGCGGTGCCCTTCAGCGTCGGTTGAATCGCCGGGCTGCCCGTTACCTGCGTGGTTGAGCGGATATCGGTATCGCTCTTGAATGCGGGAACCTGGGCCGGATATCCATCCGGCATCCGCATCGTCGAGGGACCGACTCCCGCTGCCGGGGCGGCGGGGGTTGGTTGCCCGGCAGGCGCGACGGCCCCTGCCGCCGCCAGCACGGCCCCATTCGCCGGGCCGGGCCGGGCCTGAAGTCCCCCCACCTGGCCCGCGAGTAGCAGCAGCAGGACCGCCCCAAAGAGATAGAAAGTGAGCTTGTTCACGCGCGTGTCTCCTTTTGCTTGTGTTGGGCCGCGTCTGTTAGCAGCCGCAGCTTGTATAGAGTTCCCCGCCGGTGGTGGAATGGCTCGGCAGAATGTGCCAGTAGGCCTGGAGCGGGACATCGCTACCGACCCCCGGATCAGACGCTTGAAAGTGGTACACCCCGTCGCTGGACTGCCATTGGTTGTTGATAAAGGCGATCGCGCCGTTTGTGGATTGCGCGATATGGCTGTTGCCCATCATCTGTGCGCCGATGACGGTATGATTCCCTGTCCAGGTCGCGCTGCCCATGCCGTTCGTCACCACGGTACTCCAATTGGTCGCCGCATTCCAGACTTGAACGAGCACCTGGTTGCTGGCCTGCCGGTTGCGGGTGATCTTAAACCCGGCGAAGTTCCCGTAATCGGCGGACGGGACGGTGGCGATGTCGTAGATCTGTTGGCCGCCTTCGGGCGGGGCCGTGCCCCAGAAGTAGCGCAACCCGCCATTGCGGTAGCCGTACCCGACATCAATATAGGGGCGGGTACTCTGCACGCTATCTTGGAGCCAGAGCTGTTCATTCAGTTGGTAGTGATTGATCGTGTCACACGGATCGCAGGTCAGGGGGTGGACATAGATATAGGTGGCAGCCCCCAAGCTCCCGCCCTCCCAGCTGGTCGCCCCATAGCACAACGGGCAGTTGTATGGTCCCGGTGCCGCATGGGCAGGGCCAGGCCCCAGGCTTCCCGGCAGGAGGGCCGATAGGACCGCCAACACGATGGCCGCCCGCAGCCAGGGTACTCGATTGGTGCGGGTAGGCGTAGTACGGTACAAATGACGTAGCATACAAATCGCTCCTTCTTCTACTTATTGGGCCACGAGGCCCATACTGGTTCCCGCTATCCGGGTTGGATAGCCGGGGATCGGGGAATCGGTGTCTGTAGTGGCGCGTACCCCCACATCAACCGCCGCCTTGAGGACAGCGCGTGGCCGGGCCGCCGGCTTGGCCGCGCTCGGACTGTCACTAATCAAGGTCTGGTGGGGACTGACCATTGGAAGAATCAGTTATGAAACACGTCGCAGGTTCCTTCACTGTCCGCCTCTTCGTCGATGCTGGCAGCCCAGTAGTTTGTCTCATTAGTGAAATCCGCATCGACATACGAAGTTAGCCAACTATGGCCGCTCGATCCCCAATTGAACGATTGCGATCCGGCATACCAATTCCCGTAACCTCTGGCCGTACTACTGAGGCTGACCCGCCGCACTGACTGAAAGTTATCGTATTGAAAGCGCGTGATCAGGTTGAGTTGCCAAATCATAACCCCGCTAACGTAACCTTTGATGACGCCGGAACAGACCCCGTCCAGATAACCGCCGCTGTCGGGGGCCATGGGGCCGGGGCTACTGTTGCTTACGTCGAGTGTGTAGTAGTCAGAGCTGTTCGCCGTGGTTGCCCCGCCCCGCGCCGGTACCTGGAACTCGATGTGCCGCGATTGGTTGATGGGGACACGAACCGCGGCCAGCTCCTTGCGAGTATCTCCCCCGTGTGCGGAAGCGAAAGTGGGCACCATTGCCATCGAGATGAGTCCTAATGCCAGGCTCAATACAACTGCGCTGATCTTTTTCATGGCTGTCTCCTCTATTTCTATTCTCGCCGTTGTTCGGCGGGAGCGTGTTTGTGCCGATCTCTTCGCATCCTTGGGCCGTGCTGGCTCCCGGTGGCCGGCACGCGGTGGCTGTTGTTATTAAAGCCGAAACACGGGTTCCGCCACCAGCGACAATGCGGAGAGTCATTCGACCCTTTTTCGAGCAAATGTGGTACAATAGGGCGAATACTCCCCCAGAGAAACCGCCGCCCGGAGGACCTAGCGTGACCGATCCCCCACCCTTTGCCGCCTGGCTGCGCGCCCAGCGCACGCAGCACGATCTTACCCAGGAGGCGCTGGCCGAGCAGGTCGGCTGCTCGGTGGACATGATCCGTAAACTCGAGTCGGCCACCCGCCAGCCGTCTGCCACCCTGCGCCGCCAACTAGTGGCGTGCCTGACCCCCCCGCCTAATCAGGAGGGCCGTGCGACGGAGGAGCCGTTCGGCCCCTGGCTCCGGCAACAGCGCAAGGCGCGGGACTGGACCCAGGACGAGCTGGGCCAGCGGATCGGCTACACGAAGGACTCCGTTCATCTGATCGAAGTCGGCAAGATGCGACCGGCTCGGCAGGCCGTGGCGAAGCTGGCGGAGGTCCTACAGATCGCGGTGGGCGCGCGGCCCGCGTTTCTGGCATGGGCACGCGGGGTCGGGCCGGCAGCGTTGCCCGCAGCCCCCGTTCCCCCGGCGCGCCCGACCCCCTCCAATTTGCCCCGCCCGCTGACCTCTTTGATCGGGCGGGAGGCCGAGATTCGAGCGGTCACGAAGCTCCTGGGTACGGAGGCCGTGCGCCTGGTGACCCTGACCGGCGCGCCTGGCATCGGCAAGACCCGTTTGGCCCTGGCCGTCGCGGCGCTGATGCGCGATCAGTTTGCGGATGGGAGCTGGTTTGTCGCCCTGGGGCCGCTCACCGATCCGAATCTCGTCGCATCGACGATCGCTGCCGCGCTGGGGCTTCAGGAGACCGCGACCGAGGCCGCGCCCGAGCGATTGCACAGCTACTTGCGCGATAAGCACCTGCTGCTGGTGCTGGACAATTTTGAGCAGGTGCTAGCGGCGGGTGCCCTGGTGACCGATCTCTTGGGTGCCGCCCCGCAGGTGAGCGTGCTGGTCACCAGTCGGACACTCCTGGAGGTCTACGGCGAGCATGTGTTCCTCGTGGCACCGCTCCAACTGCCCGATGCCCAGGTGCCCCACTCGCTGGACACCCTGATGCAGGTGCCGACCGTGGCCCTCTTTGTACAGCGGGCCACGGCGATCCAACCTGACTTCGCCCTGACGCGGGAAACGGCTCCGGCGGTCGTCGCCATTTGCCGGCGGTTGGAGGGCCTGCCCCTCGCCATCGAACTCGCCGCCGGACGTATGCGAGGGTTGGCCCCCGCCACACTATTGGCCCGCCTGGATCATCGCCTGGATGTGCTCACGCACGGCCCGCGCGACCGGCCCCCGCGCCAGCAAACCCTGCGCGATGCGCTCGCCTGGAGTTACGAATTGCTCACGGCAGCGGAGCAGCGCTTATTAGCTCGGCTCGGCGTCTTTGTCGGGGGCTGCACAGCCGCGGCGGTGGGGGCGGTGGGGGCTGATGCCGCGCTGGCGGGTGGTGACGCGCCCCACCCCGTGCCGCTTGCGACCGTCCAGGATCGCTTGCTGGCCCTCGTCGCTCAGAACCTGCTCCAATGCGCGTCCGTGGCGGCGGAGGAGCCACGCTTCACCATGTTGGAGACGATCCGCGAGTACGCGCTGGAGCGGCTGGCGGAGAGTGGCACCGTGACCACCGTCCGCGAGCAGCACGCGGCGTATTTCCTCGCGTTCGTGGGGCGAGCCGAACTAGGCGGCCTGGACCAGGTGGCCTGGTTGAATCGGCTGGACCGGGAGCATGATAATCTCCGGGCCGCCTTGACCTATTGCCTCGCAACGGCGGATACCGCCAGTGCCGTGCGCTTCGGGGCGGCGCTCGCGCGCTTCTGGTACACACGGGGCTATCTCAGTGAGGGTCGCCAGTGGCTCACCCGGATCCTCGCGCTGCCCGCGCTGGCCGACTCGCCCATCCCCTATGGCGATGCGCTCAATGGCGCGAGTGCCCTGGCGTGGGCGCAGGGTGACCAGGCCGCCGCGCGCACCCTCCAGGAGACCCATCTGGCACTCCGGCGGACCTTGAACGACCGGGCGGGCCTGGCGACGGCCCTCTGTAACCTGGGGCTCCTGGTGAAGCAGATGGCCGATTACGCAACGGCGCGCACGCTGTATGAGGAAAGCCTGGCGATCCAGCAGGAGATTGGCGACCCGGCCAGCACGGCCACGATGCTGCAGAACCTCGGCGCGTTGGCCCACGCGGAAGGCGATTACCAAACGGCACGGCCCTACTACATCGAGAGCCTGGCCCAATATCGGGCCAGTGCCGATCTACAGGGGGTGGCGGGCATCCTCAGTGTCCTCGGCGAGTTGGCGCACGTGCAGGGGGACCAGGCCGAAGCCCGCGCCTACCTGGAGGAAAGCCTGGCCCTGGGCCGCACGGTGGGGGATCAGCGGGGGATCGGCTTCTCGCTCCAATGTCTCAGCGGTGTCTGCCTGGCCCAAGGGGCCTATGCCGAGGCGCATCGCTATGCACAGGAAAGCCTGCGCCTGCGTCAAGAACTGGGCGACCAGCCCGGCCTAGCCGATTCGGTGGAAGGGGTGGCCGCGTTGGCCGCCGTTGAAGGCCAGGCGCAGCGGGCCACGCAGCTCTACAGTGCCGCTGCCGCGTTGCGCGGGACGCTTGCGGCCCCGCATATGCCGCCCGACCACCTCACCCACGAACGGCTCCTCGCCGATTTGGAAGCGACCCTGGGGCCGGACGGCTTCGCGGCGGCCTGGAAGCAAGGTCAGACCCTAGCGCGCCACCAGGTGCTCACCCTCGCGCAAACGGCAAGCGCCGCAGAATGACCATCCGGTCCGGAAAAGGTGCGGTGGGGCGCTGCTGCACCAACGGTGCGAGGTGGCGAGCGTATAGGCGAATGCGGGCGAAAAGGGTTGGCCGCAGCGCGATCCGGTGCCCACCCCGTCGGCGCGCCCATCAACGCAAAGGCACGGGATGGAGGCGGGCTCGCCCGTCCGCCGCTCCAGGGGATGGTCGGGCGAGCCCCCCCAACGCGGGTGGCGGGGGGGGCGCGCCGCCCCGGCCCCCCCGGTGGGCCCCGTGGTTTTATCGACCCCGCCCCGGGGGGGGCCCG
>JBBSEL010000120.1:0-7741 GCA_038239755.1 Chloroflexia bacterium
CCGCGACCTGATCGATGAACTGGCCCGCGAACGAGGGTTCCAGGTGGATTGGGCGGGCTATGACACCGCCATGCAGCAGCAGCAGACCACCAGCCGGGCCAGCAGCACCTTCAAGGCGGCGAAAGGCAGCGGCAAAGAGGTCTACCAGCAAATCAGCCCCCAACCGACCGAGTTCCTGGGCTACGATGCCAGCAGCCTGAGCGCGGCGGGGCGGGTGCTGGGCCTGGTGCAGGGCGGCGCGCCGATTGATGTGGCCGGGCCGGGGCAGGCGGTGGAAGTGATCCTCGACCGCACCCCGTTCTACGGCGAGGGCGGCGGGCAGGTGGGCGACCGCGGCACCCTGACCTGGGACGGCGGCAGCGCCACCGTGCGCGACACGCAGAAGCCCTTGGGCGGCATCCATGTCCACTATGCCACGGTGACCGACGGGACGCTCCGCACCGGGGCGACCGTGCAGGCGACCGTGGCCGAGGGTGTGCACTGGGACACGATGCGGAATCACACCGCCACCCACCTGTTGCACAAAGCCCTGCGCGATGTGCTGGGCACCCATGTCCAGCAGGCGGGCAGCCTGGTCGAACCGGATCGGCTGCGCTTCGACTTCTCGCAGAACGCGCCGATCAGCCGCGCCGACCTCAGCCGGATCGAGCAGAGCGTCAACGAGCAGATCCGCCAGGACTACCCGGTCCAGCCCCAGGTGATGAGCTACCCGGCGGCGCTGGCCGAGGGCGCGATGGCCCTGTTCGGCGAGAAGTACGGCAGCGAGGTGCGGATGGTTCGCATCCCCGGCTTCGAGAGCAAGGAACTGTGCGGCGGCACCCATGTGGAGCGGACCGGGCAGATCGGCGCGTGCTACATCACCGTTGAGGGCAGCATCGGCTCCGGCGTGCGCCGCCTGGAAGCGGTCACCGGGCGCGGCGCGGTCGAGTGGGTGGAAAGCCGCAACGCCCTGATCGCGGAGGTCGTCGGCACGGCGGGCGCGCAGCCCGATCGGGTGGTGGCCCAGATCCGGAGCTTGCAGGAGCAACTGAAAAGCTCCCAGAAACGTATTCAAGTATTAGAGCGGCAGATCGCCACCGGCGCGGTCGGGGGCGGCAGCCAACAGCGCAGCGATGTCGGCGGAGTGGCCGTCGTCACCGGGCGCACCGATGCGTCGAGCGCTGATGCGCTGCGTGAAGCCGCCGATCATCTGCGGACCACGATGGGCAGTGGCGCGGTCGTCCTCGGCAGCGTGATCGACGGCAAGCCCAGCCTGGTAGCGATGGCGACGCCCGACGTGGTCCAACGGGGCTTCCACGCCGGGAAACTACTCAAGACGCTCGCTCCGATCATCGGTGGCGGCGGCGGCGGTCGCCCCGATATGGCCCAGGCCGGGGGCCGCGACTCGTCCCGCCTGGATGATGCCCTGGCGGCGGCGGGCGCGGCCATTGGCGATATCATGGGGCCGGTAGCGTAAAAGAAGGAAGAAGGATGAATTAAAAAGTAATAAAGACGTGGACGCCGGAGGTTTTTTCTCTTACTTCTTACTTCTTACTTTTTAATTCATCCTTTGGGACAAGGAGATAGCGATGCGACAGCCTGGAATGGGGATCGACGTTGGTCCGGGCGAAACAACCGCGCAGTTGTTGGACCAATTAAACAAGGTGCCTCAGCGCACCCAGCTCTTGCTGCGCTTGCCGCGCGATGCGAAGGCGCTGCGGGAGCTGGACGACTTCAACAAGCTGCGCCAGGTCGCCGCGAACCGCGAGTTGCAACTGGTGATCTCGTCGCCCGAAAAGACCATCGTGGGCCTGGCGCGCCTACTCGGCTTCGAGGTGGACGGCAAACCCGCCGGGGTCGGCACCGCTGCTCCCGATCCGGTCGTCGCTGCTGCACCTACGGCGCGGCCTGCCCCGCCTGCCGCCGGGGGCAGCCCTACCGTGTCGGTCGCGGTGCCCGCCATGCCGCCCCAGCCCCCGGCTCCGGCCTTCAGCCCCGCGCCGGCCACGCCTCTCTCCGAGAACGACTGGCTGTTCGGCGGCGATCAGGCGGCGGTGCCCGATGACCATGTCGAGGCTGTCGGGGGGATGCCTCCGCGCCAGGCCACGCCCCCGCCCGATGTACATATCGTCGGCGGACCCGGCGTGACCCCCGCTCCCCGCCCGCCTGCCGGGGATGAGTTCGACGACATTGACGCGATGAACTTCGATGATGCCGAACTGGAGCGCGACTCGGCTCAGTATCGCCAGCAGATCGCCACGAACACCGCCGAACGGACCGGTGAACGGGCCAGCGAGGCAGAAATCGCCGCACTGGAAGCAAGCCTCGCCGCCAGCGCCGCCCCGCCGAAAGCGAGCCGGGCACCGAATGGCAACGGCGGCATGTTGGGCGGCCTGCTGGGCGGGAGCCGCAAGCCCGCCCGCGTCGTTCCCCGCGACACCGCGCCCCGCCCCCGTGCTGCCGCCCCGGCGCGCCCCGCTGCCGCCGCGTCGCTGAGCGCGCCCCCGGTGGCGCTGCCCCACTCCCTGCTGGACGATGAGCCGCACCAGCCGCAAGCCGATTCCGCCGCCGCGATTGCCATGCCCATGCCCATCCCGGTGCCTGCGCCCCGGCCTGCGCTCCTACCCCGCGTGGAGCGCCCCGGCCCGGTCGTCCGCACCCGGCCCACAACGGCGCGGCGCGGCGCGGGGCTGTGGGTGGCGGTCGCCCTGATTGCGCTGCTCGGCATTATGCTGGCGGCGGCCTGGGGGGTGCTGACCTTCTTGCCCCAGGCGACCGTCTCGGTGATCCCGGCCACGCAGGTAGTCCTCCACCCGGTTGAAGTGCTGGTCAGCACCACCGGCGGTGGTCTGTCTGCCGGGGGCGGTACTGCGGCCCCGGCCCTGTCGGCCTCCGCCCAGATGACCGACACCCCGACGCTCCAGGTGGACCCGCTCAGCGCGCCCCCGCTCCAGGCGGCGGCGGTGGCCGCCAAGACCTTCACCGACCACCTGAGCGCAGAAGCCAGCGTGCCGACCAGCGGCAGCCGCGACCAAGCCGCCGGGAAGGATAAGATCAGCCTCGCGCTGGTGAATCCGACCGGGGGCCGGGTGGTGCTGAGCGCGGGCACCGAAGTGAGCAGCGGCGGCGGGGTCACCTTCCGCTTGACCCAGGATGTGGCTGTCAACGGGGCGACCGACACCGGCACCTCGCTGGTCTACGGCCAGGGCACTGCCGAGGCGGAGGCCGCAGAAGTCGGGCCGCATACCGTCGGCGCGGGCGCTGTGGCCGGGACGTTCGCCAACGGCGTGCGCTACCGCAGCACCGCCGCCGCCGAGGGCGGCTACATTGAGAAGATCGCCACGGTGGCCCAGGTGGACGTGGAACGGTTGCACAACGAGTTGCAGGCCAAGCTCCAGGGCGCGATCAACGGCGCGATTATCGCTCGGGTGCCGAAAGATATGACGGCGATCCTGCCCACGTTGAGCGTGCCCGATAGCGCCTGGAAAGAAGAACTGGACCACGCCGTGGGCGACGACGCGACCGACCTGCACATGAAAATGAGCGTGACCGGGTCCATCGCCGCCTATAACCCGCAGGATGTGGAACAGGCGATCAAGCAGGTGGTCGCTAGCCAGGGCGTGCCGAACGACCCGCTCAGCGACCCGCAGATGGACCCGGCCAGCATCCAGCAAGGTCCGTTGGAGATGGTCGGCTCCCCGGCGGGCGACCAGGTGACCTACCGCACCGTGACCACGGCCACCGTGCAGTACAACCTCACCCCCGACATGCAAGCGCAGATCAAGGATCTGGTGCGCGGCAAGCCGGTGGCCGACGCCAAAGCCGCCGTGCTGACCGACCCCTACCTGGGTAAGTACCTCAGCGACATCACCATCACCTCTGGCCTGTCGGGGCTGCTCAACCTCACCCAGGACCGGGTGCCCGACGACCCGGCACGGATCAAGGTGCAGTCGCCCGAAGCCAGCCAGCCATAGGGGCGAGCGATTCCTACTGAGGGCGGGGTGTGCGTGCCACACTCCGCCCTCCTGATTGTCTGAACGGTGGTCATGAAGTATGCGGATTTTGGCCCTAGACCTGGGGGGAAAGCGAATCGGCGTGGCGGTGAGCGACGAGCTAGGGTTCCTGGCCCACGCCGTCACCACCGTCCACCGCCGCAACCGTAACGCCGACGTGGCCGACCTGGTGCGCCTGGTGGCCGAGCAAGAGGCCGGGCTGGTCGTCATCGGCCTGCCGCTCCATTTGAACGGCGACCTGGGGCACGAGGCGCTCAAGGCGCAGAAGTTCGGTACCTACCTGGCCGAGCGCCTCCCCGTGCCGATCACCTATTGGGACGAGCGGCTGACCACCGTCGAGGCGGCCCGGCTGCTGGCCGAGGCCGGCGTGTCGGCCAAAAAAGCCCGCTTGCAAATCGACTCTGCCGCCGCCGCCGTCCTCCTCCAGAGCTACCTCGACAGCCACCCCGAAATTCGCCGCGGCTACTATGACCCAGAGCGCGAACAGTGGCTCCCGTTCCCCGCCACCTTGCCTGACCGGGTCGGGGAAGACCGGCCCGACCGGCGCTGACCGATGCTCGGCTGTTGCCGACCTGCGATGGTGGGGCGACGCGCGTTGTTGGCGTAGGGGCGTCCGGTGGACGCCTTGCTGGGGATCGCAACCCTGCCCGGATGGGGCACCCTGACAAGGTGTCCGCCGGACGCCCCTACGCCAGGATCGCGGACTTTGCCAAAGGCATGGTACTTTGTGGAGGGTTCAATTGAATGTTTAGGCTACCCATTATCATAGGCTGCTGCGCTTTAATTGTGCTACTCAGCCTGCTGAGCGCCTGTGGGGCAGTTTCGCTGCCCCCCGCAACAGCTACTGCTAGCCCGGTGCCCCGCCTCGCCAGTCCAGCAGATCTTGATCTGCTGCAATCGGTTATTACTAATACAGCGCAACTTACCCGGTTCCACTACACACTCGTCTTCACTGGGGTGATGGCTAGGCAGCCACTTGCCATCGCCGGAGATTATGTTGCCCCAAACATGGGTTCCGCAACCGGTACAGAGGGCACTCAAAAGGTTGAACAAATCACAATCGCGAACAAGAGCTATCATCGAGACGGGACCCAATGGATTGAGGAGTTGATTCCTTCCAATGCTACTGATCCCAACTTCACGAACATCGCTCTTATTGTCCAACGGGTGAATCCTGCTAAAGAGATCCAAACCCACTTGGAAGTAGACGGATCCGTATGGGACACGCAGCAAGTCGAGATGATGGATGGTGCGCCGACCCGGCACTACACGTTTTATCTAGGGGCACGAGTACCGGATCCAGCATCAGACCACACCATCGATAAAGGTGATCTTTGGATTGACCTCACCACCCGGCAGCTACACCGCTACACTTTTATTGAGCGCCAGGGTCAGCGGGTCATATTTAACTTCATCACCACCATAAGTCGGCATAACGATCCCTTGATTACCATTGCGCCGCCTGCTAATTAGCAGGGCTAGTTCAGATTTGCAGGTGCAACGGACAAAAAAAGCCCCCCCTTGCGGGGGGACCTCTTTTTCAGAACTGCGCGGGCATCACCGGCAACCGCTCCAGCCTAGTAAACTAGACCTTAACGGTTCGCGCCGGTGACACCCGTAAGCTTATGACTACTACTCACGGGCATCACCTCCTTCATTCGTATTCCGAACCTCCCAGAGGGAGGGCTTGAAGTAGGTCTAACTGCAACCTCTGGGATTATTATACCAAACTGTCTGGTCTGTGTCAAGGGCATTTTTATGGGGCTTTAGTCGGAGTTAGATCGGGCGCTTGGCCCCCCGCTTTCGGGGGCGGGATGATGATCTCTTGTCCGGCATAGATCTCGTTGGCGTTCTCGATGTTGTTGGCCTTGACGATGTCGTCCACCGTGATCCCGAACTTCTGGGCGATGCTGGACAGGCTATCGCCCGGCTGGATCTTGTAGGTGGTCGGCGCGCCCACCGGGCCAGCGGTGGGGCTGGGCGGCGCGGGCGTGGGCGAGGAGACGGGTGTAATCTCGATCAGCACCTGCGGGGTCGCCGTGGTCACTGCCGGGCCGCCGGGCGTGGGCGTGGCTACCGCGCCGATGGTGACCTGGCAGCCGGTGAGGGCCAGCGCCAGGGCCAGCAAGCTCAACGGGGCGGCCAGATGACCGCGCCCCGGGCGCAGAATACTGGCATATAGACGAGTGGGGAAAGGTCGGTCTATGTGCTGCATGATCGCCTCTCTGGCGGAGCGCTGGATGGGTTAGGGTGTACTGTTTCTGCCGGTGCCGGGCAACGTGCCGCCACCGCCGGTGCTGGTCGGGGGCAAGAAGATCACTTTGCCCAGGATCGGCTCGGTCAGGTTCGGGTTGTAAGCCCGCAAGAGGGCAGCGGTGGTGCCGAAGTTGGCGGCGATGCTGTCCAACGTATCCCCCGGCTGGGCGATATAGAAGGCCGGGCTGAACCAGGAGCTGAGTACCCCACCCTGAGGTGAGGCGACCTGGCGGCTGTCGATTTGCGACCCTCCGGCCCCCGGCCCGCCGCCGCTGCTCAACGAGGGGATGTTCACCGCCACGATCCCGTTGCTGTTGGTGGTGGTGCCCGACGATGACGTGATCCGGCTGCTGACCCCGCTGAGGGTGGGGCCGATGAGCGGCAGGTTAGCCAGCACGCCGCTGCCCAGGACGATAATGCCGAGGCCCACCAGCAGCACACTGCCGATATAGAAGAGCACTCCCCGCAAACAGCCATTCTTCGGGAGTAGCCCCTGCTTGGGTTTCGCGCCACCTGCCATCGTTTGCTCCTTGTTCTTAAGCCGGTATCCGGCGCAAACCCACTACTTCACGTTGACATAAGATAGCAATTAGCAGGCCACGGTCTGTCTGCCCTGGGTCTCGCTTGCGAGTTATGTCTATTCTAGCACAGACGGCGGGGGCTTGTAAAGCGGGGGCGGGAAATCAGAACTCAGAACTCAGAAATCAGGGCCGGGGGTCGGGGGTCGGCAGGCAGTAAGCAGTAGGCGGTAGGCGGTGACTTTTGATCCCTGACCCCTGACCCCTGACCCCTCGTCACTGCTTACTGCCTACTGCTTACTGCTTACTGCCTACTGCCTACTGCCTACTGCTTCACATTCGTCGGCGCGATCAGGTTGTTCGGCACGTTGAAATCGTAGAAGTCGGTGGTGCTGGTGCCGGTGGGGTGTTCGCTGGTGGCGGCAGCGTCGGTCACTTCGCGGCGCACGGTGTAATCCGTGGTCGCCACATAGACGCTGATCGTGCGGTCCAGTTCGCCTTTGCTGTTCTTGATCTCCACGCGGACGATCTGGCAGGGCACCCCATCCACGGTGCCGGTCCCGGCCAGGCTGGCCGCGTCGGCGTGGTCGCCTAGGTAGGTGTAGTTGTAGGCGGGCCAGCGATAGCTGTCGGTGGTGGTGGTCACGTCCCACAGCGGCGCGCTGTTGATCCGCTGGTAGAACTTGTTGCCGACGCGCAGTTGCTCGGCCAGCGGGTCGGGCGACACGCCGGGGCGCGGCGAGCGCACTTTGACATAGAACTTATCGGGAGCCTCGAACGTATAGTCGGCAAAGTCGTCCACCGGCGTGCCGTTCTGCACGTTGTGGCTGACGCTGCGCCCCTTCATCGCCGTCAGCGCGTTCATCGCCTGATCGGTCTTGCTGAACAGATCGTGTAGCGCGGGGGAGCCGGTGCCCGCCGTGGGGGCGGCGGTCGGGGCCACCGGCGGAGGGGTGGAGGCCGCGCCGGGTGCGC